>NZ_VMMS01000099.1:0-4541 GCF_013277315.1 Streptococcus sp. 2106 | reverse complement strand
TTTTCATTGAGTATAAATAGATGGAAAAGAAAATCTTGTACAAGTTCCTGACAATTTCTTTCTTTTCGTGTATAATAGTGGAAAAGAGGTAAAACGAGGTATGGTTATGGAAGCAGTCCTTTACTCAACATTCCGAAATCATTTAAAGGACTACATGAAGAAGGTAAACGATGAATTTGAGCCTTTGACAGTGGTTAATAAAAATCCAGACGAGGACATTGTAGTCCTTTCAAAGAGCGAGTGGGATAGTATTCAAGAAACTCTGAGAATCGTTCAAAATAAGGAACTATCTGACAAGGTCTTGCGAGGAATGGCTCAAGTTCGTGCTGGAAGTACTCAGGTCCATGTTATTGAGGAGTGATGAATGCTACTCAAGTTTACAGAAGATGCGTGGGCAGATTATTGCTACTGGCAAACCCAGGACAAGAAAACGTTAAAAAGAATCAATAAACTAATCAAGGATATTCAACGTGATCCCTTTACAGGAATAGGTAAGCCAGAACCACTAAAGTATGACTACCAAGGAGCCTGGTCACGTCGTATCGACGCAGAAAATCGCTTGATTTATATGATGGATGGAGATAGCGTGGCTTTCTTGTCCTTTAAAGATCATTACTAAGTCTACTGCGAAGTAGGCTTTTTATTTTTTAAATTTTTATTAGTAAGTTTAAGATAAAGTTTTTTGGAAAATGACAGAATCCCTAATACAAAAGACAAAAACTCAGAAAAGAAAGTTAGTATATGAACTTCGATCTTTACCCTTGAATCCGCTTTATAACTCTTAATTTGTGGTATAATGAAGAGAATTGTAAATCATAAAAACAGGGGAAGCAAATGTCTAATTTTAAAGAAAAACTACCGATATTCCAGTCGAACGATGTTCAGATTTCAAATGTAGTCAATGCAGTTTGGTCGATTGCGAACACCTTACGTGGAGCTTATCGTTCGGATAAGTATCGAGTGATGTAATTAAAAATTGGATGAGAAGAAAAGATACAATTGAGTTTCTTGGTTTATGGAAAAGCTTAAACAACATGAATTTCAATTCGGTCGAATTCGACCGAATTAAATCGGAAGCTGGATATAATTCATTTACATTGTCTCCTAAGAAATGGGTAGAGAAAACTGGAGCAATCGGAATTATCTCAAAAGGTGGAAGATATGGTGGTGCATTTGCACATATAGATATTGCCTTTGAATTTGCTTCATGTATTTCTGCTGAATTTAAGATGTATGTAATTCAGGATTACAAAAGACTTAAGTCAGATTAAAATTCTAAGATATCATTAGGCTGGAATTTGAATAGAGAAATTTCTAAGATTAACTACAAAATTCATACAGATGCAATCAAAGAATATCTCTTAAAAGATCTTACCAACGAACAGTTGTCTTACAAGTATGTAAGTGAAGCAGATATGATCAATGTTGTTTTATTTAACAAAAGAGCTAAACAGTGGCGTGAAGAAAATAGGAACAATTAGTACAACACTTGTAGTAGTTGCGGGAGTAAGTGCGGGTGTGCTTGGAGGAAAATTTGACTTTAAATTTCCTAAAAAGATTTAATGGAGAGTAATAAATATGAAGTTTAAAAATTATCTATTTGATTTATATCCTTATTTTCCCAAAGGTTTTTCATTATATAATAGAAAGGATCCTGATGTATGTAGTAAGGCGTTGTACGATGATTTATGTAAGATGTTTTTTGATGATGATTCAAAAGAAAAACTTAAAATAACATCTGTATGTAATAAATGCCAAAACTTTGGAAATGGAGATTTTTATACTTTATTTATTGATAAGGATAAGTATTTATTATCAAGTGATTATATAGGAGCCTCTATTTATTGGGCAAGAAAGGCAGGATTAAACGACAGAATAATTTTAGATCATTTGAGTATTTCAAGAACAATAGGTGGACACATTCTTTTCCCTAGAGGTGGTGGAAAATCAGAAACCGTTAATACAGCTAGAGGTGGAAAACCTAGAATCAAGAATGGAATTTATAAAGGATATTATGATCGTTTTGATTTAACACTATATGCTATAAAAGAATGGTTTGCGGGAAATAATAATTCAAAAATAGATTATGCTATAGAGAATTACCGTGAATGGTTTGAACTATTTTTTGATGATGATAATTGTAAAAATGGATTTGAGAAATTTGTCGAGTTTTTTAAGTTAGAAGGATTTATATATGAGCAAAATAAAATTATAGATTTAATTAAATCAGATTTAGAGAACAATCAGGTTGTCTTTTTAGATAAAGAAGATATTAGGATTGCTAGCACAGAAGAAGAATATATAAGATATATGAAAAATCTTAATATCATTATTCTAGAAAGAACTAAAAAAATATTATTATAAATATTTCAGCACCAGTTAAATAAAATGTGCGTTTTCTTTATCAAAAAAATTAATAAAAGAGGTTACCAAGAGGGATAAATTTTAAGTGTAGGGGGAATTTATCCTTTTTGCTTTTGAGGTAGAAGAGAAATCTATTGAATTATCCTATGAATATGTAGATGATGGATATAGTGGTTCTAATTTTGAGCGACCAAATTTTAAGAATATGATTGATGACCTGAATAAAGGAAAGTTTTCTATCATTATGGTAAAAGATTTATCTCGTTTCGGCAGAGAGTATATCGAGTCAGGAAAGTACTTACAAAAGATATTTCTTGAAAAAGGTATTCGCTTTATATCTGTAAATGATAACTATGATAGTGATAATGCGGATGTTAGCGATATCCATTTAAGGTTTGTGAAAATCACTTTTTTATGGTAGAATGTAAAAGAATGTATGTCATTCGGAATAACAATAAAATGAGGTAAAAACATGGAAATCATGTCGCTTGCGATTGCTGTTTTTGCCGTCATCATTGGTTTAGTCATTGGATATGTCAGCATCTCAGCTAAGATGAAATCATCTCAGGAAGCTGCAGAGTTGATGCTTTTAAATGCTGAACAAGAAGCAACTAATTTACGTGGACAAGCTGAGCGTGAAGCAGATTTACTTGTTAATGAAGCCAAGCGTGAAAGCAAGTCTCTTAAAAAAGAAGCACTATTGGAGGCCAAAGAAGAAGCCAGAAAATACCGTGAAGAAGTGGACGCTGAATTCAAATCAGAACGTCAAGAACTCAAACAAATCGAAAGTCGTTTGACAGAGAGAGCAACTAGCCTTGACCGTAAGGACGACAATTTGACGAGTAAAGAACAAACACTTGAACAAAAAGAACAAAGTATTTCTGATAGAGCAAAAAACCTTGATGCGCGTGAAGAGCAATTAGAGGAAGTCGAAAGACAAAAAGAAGCAGAGCTAGAGCGTATTGGTGCTCTGTCTCAGGCAGAAGCACGAGATATTATCTTGGCACAGACAGAGGAAAATTTGACCAAGGAGATTGCCAGCCGTATTCGTGAAGCTGAGCAAGAGGTCAAGGAACGTTCTGACAAAATGGCCAAGGACATTCTGGTTCAAGCAATGCAACGTATCGCTGGTGAATATGTAGCGGAGTCAACAAACTCAACAGTTCATCTACCAGATGATACTATGAAGGGACGCATTATTGGTCGTGAAGGTCGTAACATTCGTACCTTTGAAAGTTTGACAGGGGTTGATGTCATTATCGACGATACACCAGAAGTGGTGACCTTGTCAGGTTTTGACCCGATTCGTCGCGAGATTGCACGTATGACTATGGAAATGTTGCTCAAGGATGGTCGTATCCACCCAGCTCGTATCGAAGAGTTGGTTGAGAAAAACCGTCAAGAGATTGACAATAAGATCCGTGAATATGGTGAAGCTGCTGCCTATGAGATTGGTGCGCCAAATCTTCATCCAGACTTGATGAAGATCATGGGGCGTTTGCAGTTCCGGACTTCATATGGCCAAAATGTTTTGCGCCATTCGATTGAGGTTGCTAAGTTAGCTGGTATTATGGCCAGCGAGCTTGGTGAGAATGCGGCTCTTGCCCGTCGTGCTGGATTCCTTCACGACATCGGAAAAGCCATTGACCGCGAGGTTGAAGGTAGCCACGTTGAAATCGGTATGGAATTGGCACGTAAGTACAAGGAACATCCAGTTGTGGTCAATACGATTGCTAGTCACCACGGAGATGTTGAAGCTGAGAGCGTCATTGCAGTTATCGTTGCTGCAGCAGATGCCTTGAGCGCAGCTCGTCCAGGTGCTCGTAGTGAGTCTCTTGAAAGCTACATCAAGCGTCTCCATGATTTGGAAGAAATTGCGAACGGCTTTGAAGGGGTACAAAATAGCTTTGCCCTTCAAGCAGGACGTGAAATTCGTATCATGGTCAATCCAGGAAAAATCAAGGACGACAAAGTCACAATCTTAGCTCACAAAGTTCGTGAGAAAATTGAAAACAATCTCGATTACCCAGGAAATATCAAGATAACCGTGATTCGTGAGCTTCGTGCAGTAGATTATGCTAAATAATAAAAAACTGAGGTCAGTGAAATCTGACTTCAGTTTTTTTGAAGTACGACGGGCATGTGGTGCATCTGAGGTGTAATACTCTTCGAAAATC
>NZ_VMMS01000098.1:0-752 GCF_013277315.1 Streptococcus sp. 2106 | reverse complement strand
ATTATGGCTTCAAGCCAGTTTTTCTCGTAGAGAAAAACAAGAAAACCACCAGCTATGCTGGTGGCTGACAAGGCTTCTAGCTTCCATTTATTTTTCCAAGTATAATCTAATTGTTCAGGTTAGATAAAGGAGGAAAAATAAATGGCTAAAACCAGTTACAGTTTATCACATACTAAATGGATGTGCAAATATCATATAGTTTTTACACCTAAGTATCGCCGTAAGGCGATATATTACAAAGTCAGGTCGGATTTGATAGATATTATTAAACATCTATGCGGTTGTCGTGGCGTGGAGATTATCGAAGGTCATATGATGCCAGACCATGTACACCTGCTTGTACTGATACCTCCCAAACTTTCGATTTCCGATTTTATGGGGTATCTCAAGAGCAAAAGTGCATTGATGATATTTGATAAGCACGCTAATTTAAAATATAAGTATGGAAATCGAAAGTTCTGGGCTAGGGGATACTATGTAAGTACCGTTGGACTAAACGAAAAGACCGTAGCTAAATATATTCGCGAGCAGGAAAAGAATGACATTGCACTCGATAAGCTGAGTGTAAAAGAATATGAAGATCCGTTTTCTGATGGCGGATTTAGAACAAGGTAAAAGCCCGTTGTGACGGGCATTAGTCAAGTAATATAGCACGACCTGAACGAAGTTCAGCGAGCGTCTTTAGACGCCGCTGGAGAGAAACGGCTTATAGCCGGTGTACAAGCCACCCGTTTTCACGGGTGGTTATGACT
>NZ_VMMS01000097.1:0-3925 GCF_013277315.1 Streptococcus sp. 2106 | reverse complement strand
CGGCAAGGCGACGTTGACGTGGTTTGAATTTGATTTTCGAAGAGTATTAACAATTTAGAAACGCTATGATTCCACTCCTTTTACATTAAAAAGGAACTGCCCAAAGCAATTCCTTTCTGATTTTGAAATTATTTACTTAACATTTTATAGTTGAGATAATCAATAGCTCACCTATAAAAGGAATGATAGCAAAATTCCTTATTTATTGATTTCAAGCTCCGCCAACTGTGTTTGAATAACTGACAGTTCTGCACCAGCCTGAAGAAGAGCTGCTGCAGTATAGGCACCTTCTACAATTGGAACACTATTGATGACGATACTTTTATCACTGAAATCAGCTACCATTTCTAAGTTCATTTTAGCAGATCCTAGGTCAAAAAAGGCTAATAAAGTATCTGCTGGATTTTCGGAAACAACCCTATCCACTTGATCAAAACTAGTTCCAATTCCTCCATCTTCGGTTCCTCCTACATAAGTAATCGGAACATCTTTAGCTACTTCACTAATCAGTTCAACGACACCTTGTGCAATGTGTTTGGAATGTGAAACGATAACAAGACCAATACTTCCCATTAAACCACCCCAGTTTCTAAAAGAGCAGTAAAGAGTAATCCTGATGAGAATGATCCAGGATCAATATGTCCAAGAGAACGTTCTCCTACATAAGATGCCCTTCCTTTAGTTGCAAGTAAATCTTTGGTAGCATTCACTACCTTATCAATAACCTCTTGAGTCAATTGGCCAGCAGACAAGGCAGCAATAACAGGAGTCCAAACATCAACCATTGTCTTTTCTCCAACTTCTGCTTTCCCACGTTTGACAATCATATCCAAACCATTTTGTAAAATTTCTTCTAATTTCGAATGAGAATCAGCCTTGGCCATGCCCATAAAAGCAGAGCCATACAAGGGACCAGAAGCACCGCCTACCTTACTCAGTAGTTGCATTGACACAAGTTTAAACACATCACTGCTGGTCTCAAATTGCTTTCCTTCTATGTTTTCCATAACTGCAGCCATGCCACGCGCCATATTTCCACCGTGGTCTCCATCTCCTATAGGAGTGTCTAACTCACTAAGGTAATCTTTCTGTTCTTGAATCTTTTCATTAAAAAGCTTCATCCATTCAAGAGCTTGTTCAACATTCATGCGACATTTCCTCCTTGAGTTTTACCAAGCTGGTGTAGTAACAGGTGCATTTAGAGCATCCAACCACTCATCATCTGCCAATCGAATCAATGTTAATGACAAACCAGCCATATCGATTGAAGTCATATAGTTTCCAATTTTCTTAAACGCCAACTCAACACCTTTTTCATGGAGTAATTTAGCTACATCATTTGCAAATACATATTGTTCCATAAGAGGAGTGCTTCCTAAACCATTGATGAGAAGCCCATAGCGTTCACCAGCCTTAAGTTGGAAACCTTCAGATAATTTTTCAACCAATTCTGAAGCCAATTGTGCTGAAGGTTGCATTTTCTCTTTTTTATATCCTGGTTCACCGTGGATACCAACTCCATATTCAAATTCATCATCTTCTAGAACAAAACCTGGTTTCCCAACTTCAGGAACGGTTGCTCCAGACAGAGCCAGCCCAATTGTTTTAATTTCTAACACAAGTTTATCGGCCAAGTCCTTCATTTCAGCTAATGATTTACCAGAACGAGCCGCATCTCCCAAAATTTTATGGACTAATATAGTACCTGCGACACCTCGACGACCTTGGGTATAGAGACTATTTTCAACCGCAATATCATCATCAACCACAACACTTGCTACATCAATGCCTTCCATTTCAGCAAGTTCTTGTGCAATTTCAAAGTTCATAATGTCCCCAGAATAGTTCTTGATGACCATGAAAACTCCAGCACCTTCATCAGCCGCCTTAATGGCTTCTAAAATTTGGTCCGGAGTAGGTGAAGTGAAGACTGCTCCACAAATGGCAGCAGACAACATTCCTTCTCCTACAAATCCAGCATGACTTGGTTCATGTCCTGAACCTCCACCAGAAATGAGTCCAACTTTTCCTGTCTTTTCTGCCTTTCTAACGATGACATCAAAACCATCTAAGCGTTCTACCAAGTCATCATGCATGAATGACAATCCCTGCAACATTTCATCAACAACTTGTGTCGGTTCATTTATAATTTTTTTCATGAGAAACTCCTTTCGGCATCTACCTTTGTTTTCGCTTTCATTATATATTTTTTATCGCTGACTGATAAGGGACAGATTCTATTATTTGTCCCCTTTTAAACCCGTTTAAAACATTTTTTTGGTAAAATGAAGTAAGTAAAAGAAAGGTTTCCTATGGCATCATCACTCATTACAAAAAAACGGATTGCCAAGGCATTTAGAGACCTATTAGCTACTAGAGAATTTGACAAAATCTCCATTGTAGATATCATGGAATCAGCTGGCATTCGTAGACAGACCTTTTATAATCACTTTCTTGACAAATATGAACTGCTAGACTGGATATTTGAAAATGACTTAACCGAGTATATCACCAATAACTTGGACTTCATTTCTGGCCAAAAACTATTACAAGAATTATTTTTTTATTTCGAACAAGAGCGTGACTTTTATATTCAACTTTTTGATATTCAAGGGCAAAATAACTTCTATGACCACTTTATCAGCTACTGTCGCTTGCTTGTATCAAAAATTTTAAGAGAATACGGTCAGATTGATATCGATTCATCTGCTTATACTTGTTTTTTGTTAGACTATCATTCACATGCTCTAGCAGAAATCGTGAAGGCTTACGTCAATAAAAAAAGTCCAGTTCCACAACCAGACTTTCTAATCATGACAATTATTGGAAAGAGACCACAATGACATTTATTTCAAATCATAAACAGAAAATTATTTCAAGTTACATTTCGGCAACTGTCAGAAGTCATCCTAAATTAGAAAAGCACCCTACCTTACCATTAGTCTATCAAAAAAATCGTAATCCCCATCAGGTTCCAATATTGGCGGGTGGAGGTTCAGGACACGAACCTGCTCATATTGGATATGTGGGAGAAGGAATGCTTACCGCTGCTATCCATGGCCAATTATTTACTCCTCCTACAAGAACTGAAATCTTAGAGTCCATTCGTTTTTTAAACAATGGTCACGGTGTCTTCATCATTGTAAAAAATTTCGAAGCAGACATCAAAGAATTTAGCTCGGCCATTAACACTGCTAGAAAAGAAGGAATTAAAGTCAGCTATAGTCTCGCACACGACGATATTTCAATTGAACCTCACAATAGATTTCAAATTAGAGGAAGAGGGCTTGCAGGGACTATTTTACTTCATAAAGTTCTAGGATATGCAGCTCAAAATGGTGCCGAAATAGAGCAACTAACTGATTTAGGTCATCAGCTTGCTCCCGAAATCGCAACAATTGGCTTTGCAACGAAATCGGCTAGTCTCCCCCAAGCCACCCTTCCACTATTTAACTTGGAAGAAGGAAATATTTCTTATGGTATTGGGATACATGGCGAAGAAGGATATCGTATCGTCCCATTCCAATCATCGGAAATCCTTGCAAATGAAATTATAAGTAAATTAAGATTGCACTATCATTGGAAAAAGGGTGATCAATTTATATTGCTTGTAAATAATCTAGGCACTACTACCAACCTAGAAATGGGCATATTTCTCAATGATCTCCTTCAACTCTTAGAAATTGAAGGAGTCGCTATTACCTTTATAAAATCAGGAACATTTATGACCAGTTTGGATATGGCAGGTATATCCGTAACTCTTTGCCCTGTAAAAAATAAGCAATGGCTAGAAGCGCTCAATGCTCCAACGACAGCTTTTGCATGGTAATTTGCTTTGTATAACTCAAAAGGGCTACATCACTTGATGGCCCTTTGTTTTTATCTTATACTCAATGAAAATCAAAAAGCAAACTAGGAAACTAGC
>NZ_VMMS01000096.1:0-17433 GCF_013277315.1 Streptococcus sp. 2106 | reverse complement strand
TACAAATCACCCAGAGAAGACTTCTTCATGGCTAACTTGAACTTGAAATTTGGCCTCCTTGTCTGATTTGTCTGACTAGTGCAAGCTGGTCGGATTTGTGGTAAAATAGATAAGATATGACAAAAGAATTTCATCATGTAACGGTCTTACTCCACGAAACGATTGATATGCTTGACGTAAAGCCCGACGGTATCTACGTTGATGCGACTTTGGGTGGAGCAGGCCATAGCGAGTATTTATTAAGTAAATTAAGTGAAAAAGGCCATCTCTATGCCTTTGACCAAGATCAGAATGCCATTGACAATGCGCAAAAACGCTTGGCACCTTACATTGAGAAGGGAATGGTGACCTTTATCAAGGATAATTTCCGTCATTTACAGGCACGTTTGCGCGAAGCTGGTGTTCAGGAAGTTGATGGAATTTGTTATGACTTGGGAGTGTCTAGTCCTCAATTAGACCAGCGTGAGCGTGGTTTTTCTTATAAAAAGGATGCGCCACTGGACATGCGGATGAATCAGGATGCTAGTCTGACAGCCTATGAAGTGGTGAACCACTATGACTATCATGACTTAGTCCGAATTTTCTTTAAGTATGGCGAGGATAAGTTTTCTAAACAAATTGCCCGTAAGATTGAACAAGCTCGGGAAGTCAAGCCGATTGAGACAACGACTGAGTTAGCAGAGATTATCAAGTCGGCCAAACCTGCCAAGGAGCTCAAGAAGAAGGGCCATCCTGCCAAGCAGATTTTCCAGGCTATCCGAATTGAAGTCAATGATGAACTGGGAGCGGCAGATGAGTCCATCCAGCAGGCTATGGATATGTTGGCTCTGGATGGTAGGATTTCAGTGATTACCTTTCATTCCTTAGAAGATCGCTTGACCAAGCAATTGTTCAAGGAAGCTTCAACAGTTGAAGTTCCAAAAGGCTTACCCTTCATCCCAGATGATCTCAAGCCCAAGATGGAATTGGTATCCCGTAAGCCAATCTTGCCAAGTGCAGAAGAATTAGAAGCCAATAACCGCTCGCACTCAGCCAAGTTGCGCGTGGCCAGAAAAATTCACAAGTAAGAGGAAAAAAGATGGCAGAAAGAATGGAAAAAACAGGTCAAATACTACAGATGCAACTTAAACGGTTTTCGCGTGTGGAAAAAGCTTTTTACTTTTCCATTGCTGTAACCACTCTTATTGTAGCAATTAGTATTATTTTTATGCAGACCAAGCTTTTGCAAGTACAGAATGATTTGACAAAAATCAATGCGCAGATAGAGGAAAAGAAGACCGAATTGGACGATGCCAAGCAAGAGGTCAATGAACTATTACGTGCAGAACGTTTGAAAGAGATTGCCAATTCACACGATTTGCAATTAAACAATGAAAATATTCGAATAGCGGAGTAAGATATGAAGTGGACAAAAAGAGTAATCCGTTATGCGACGAAAAATCGGAAATCGCCGGCTGAAAACAGACGCAGAGTTGGAAAAAGTCTGAGTTTATTATCTGTCTTTGTTTTTGCCGTTTTTTTAGTCAATTTTGCGGTCATTATTGGGACGGGCACTCGCTTTGGAACAGATTTAGCGAAGGAAGCTAAGAAGGTTCATCAAACCACCCGTACAGTTCCTGCCAAACGTGGGACTATTTATGACCGAAATGGAGTCCCGATTGCTGAGGATGCAACCTCCTATAATGTCTATGCGGTCATTGATGAGAACTATAAGTCAGCAACGGGTAAGATTCTTTACGTAGAAAAAACACAATTTAACAAGGTTGCAGAGGTCTTTCATAAGTATCTGGACATGGAAGAATCCTATGTAAGAGAGCAACTCTCGCAACCTAATCTCAAGCAAGTTTCCTTTGGAGCAAAGGGCAATGGGATTACCTATGCCAATATGATGTCTATCAAAAAAGAGTTGGAAACTGCAGAGGTCAAGGGGATTGATTTTACAACCAGTCCCAATCGTAGTTACCCAAACGGACAATTTGCTTCTAGTTTTATTGGTCTAGCTCAGCTCCATGAAAATGAAGATGGCAGCAAGAGTTTGTTGGGAACCTCTGGAATGGAGAGTTCCTTGAACAGTATTCTTGCAGGGACAGACGGCATTATTACCTATGAAAAAGACCGTCTGGGTAATATTGTCCCCGGAACGGAACAAGTTTCCCAACAAACGGTAGACGGCAAGGATGTTTATACAACATTGTCTAGCCCGCTCCAATCTTTCATGGAAACTCAGATGGATGCTTTTCTAGAAAAAGTAAAAGGTAAGTATATGACCGCGACCTTGGTCAGTGCAAAGACAGGTGAAATCCTCGCTACTACCCAACGACCTACCTTTGATGCCGATACTAAGGAAGGACTTACCAAGGACTTTGTTTGGCGTGATATCCTCTATCAAAGTAACTATGAGCCAGGGTCACCCATGAAGGTCATGACGCTCGCTGCTGCTATTGATAATAATACTTTCCCAGGAGGAGAAGTTTTCAATAGTAGTGAGTTAAAAGTAGCAGATGTTACTACCCGAGATTGGGACGTCAATGAAGGATTAACTGGCGGAGGAATGATGACCTTTTCT
Organism: Streptococcus sp. 2106; assembly: GCF_013277315.1. Classification (NCBI taxonomy): domain Bacteria; kingdom Bacillati; phylum Bacillota; class Bacilli; order Lactobacillales; family Streptococcaceae; genus Streptococcus; species Streptococcus sp. 2106. The sequence goes on along the minus strand of NZ_VMMS01000096.1, from coordinate 14,867 downwards.
CAAGGGTTCGCTCACTCAAGTAACGTTGGGATGACCCTTCTTGAGAAAAAGATGGGAGATGCTACCTGGCTTGATTATCTTAATCGCTTTAAATTTGGTGTTCCGACCCGTTTCGGTTTGACGGATGAGTATGCTGGGCAACTTCCTGCGGATAATATTGTCAGCATTGGGCAAAGCTCATTTGGGCAAGGGATTTCAGTGACCCAGACGCAAATGATTCGTGCCTTTACCGCTATTGCCAATGATGGCGTCATGCTAGAACCTAAATTTATCAGTGCCTTGTATGACCCAAATGACCAATCTGTTCGGAAATCTCAAAAAGAGATTGTAGGAAATCCTGTTTCTAAAGATGCAGCTAGTCTAACTCGAACCAACATGGTTTTGGTAGGAACAGATCCAGTTTATGGAACCATGTATAACCACAGCACAGGCAAGCCAACTGTAACTGTTCCTGGTCAAAATGTCGCCCTCAAGTCCGGTACGGCCCAGATTGCCGATGAGAAAAATGGAGGTTACTTAGTTGGTACGACCAATTACATTTTTTCGGCTGTGTCGATGAACCCTGCTGAAAATCCTGATTTTATTCTCTATGTGACGGTTCAACAGCCTGAGCATTATGCAGGTATCCAGTTGGGAGAATTTGCCAATCCTATTTTGGAAAGGGCAGTGGCTATGAAAGATTCCCTTAACCTGCAATCTACCGCTAAAACGTTAGATCATGTAACCAATCAAAGCGTTTATGCCATGCCTAGCATTAAGGATATTTCACCCGGTGATTTGGCGGAAGCCTTACGTCGCAATATTGTGCAACCAATCGTTGTGGGAACAGGAACAAAGATTAAAGAATCATCTGTAGAAGAAGGGACAGATCTTGCACCTAACCAGCAAGTTCTCCTCTTATCTGATAAAGCAGAGGAAGTTCCAGATATGTATGGTTGGACAAAAGCAACCGCAGAAGCTTTTTCTAAGTGGTTAAATATAGAACTTGTATTTGAAGGTTCAGGCTCTACTGTGCAGAAGCAAGATGTTCGTGCTAATACAGCTATCAAGGACATTAAAAAAATTACATTAACTTTAGGAGACTAATATGTTTATTTCCATCAGTGCTGGAATTGTGACATTTTTACTAACTTTGGTAGGAATTCCAGCCTTTATCCAATTTTATAGAAAGGCGCAAATTACAGGCCAGCAGATGCATGAGGATGTTAAACAGCATCAGGCAAAAGCTGGCACGCCAACTATGGGGGGACTTATTTTCCTCATTGCTGCAGTTGTGGTGAGTTTCCTTCTTGCTCTTTTTTCAAAACAATTGACCAATAATGTGGGAATGATTTTGTTCATCTTGGTCCTTTATGGCCTTGTCGGATTTTTAGATGACTTTCTCAAGGTCTTTCGTAAAATCAATGAGGGGCTTAACCCCAAACAGAAATTGGCTCTTCAGCTTCTAGGTGGCGTCATTTTCTACCTTTTCTATGAGCGCGGTGGCGATATGCTTTCTGTCTTTGGCTACCAAGTGCATCTAGGGATTTTCTATATTTTCTTCGCCCTTTTCTGGCTGGTCGGTTTTTCAAACGCAGTCAACTTGACAGATGGTATTGACGGTCTAGCTAGTATTTCCGTTGTGATTAGTTTGTCTGCCTATGGAGTTATTGCCTATGTGCAAGGCCAGATGGATATTCTTCTAGTGATTCTAGCCATGATTGGTGGTTTGCTCGGTTTCTTCGTCTTTAACCATAAGCCTGCTAAAGTCTTTATGGGAGATGTGGGAAGTTTGGCTTTAGGTGGAATGTTGGCAGCGATTTCTATGGCTCTTCACCAAGAATGGACTCTCTTGATTATCGGAATTGTGTATGTTTTTGAAACAACTTCGGTCATGATGCAAATCGGCTATTTCAAACTGACAGGTGGTAAACGTATTTTCCGTATGACGCCTGTCCATCACCATTTTGAGCTTGGGGGATTTTCTGGTAAAGGAAATCCTTGGAGCGAGTGGAAGGTTGACTTCTTCTTTTGGGGAGTTGGGCTTCTAGCAAGTCTCCTGACCCTAGCAATTTTGTATTTGAGATAAGAATGGCACCCTGATGTTTCAGGGTGTTTTTGATTTTTAAAAAATATTGGTCAATTAAAGTCAAACTACTTGACCTTTTCTGACTAATGTAGTATATTATGAACGTAAGGTAAATGAAAGCCTTACTAGAACACTTATTTAAAGTAAAATAGAAAGAGGTGGGGTCTATGTTTAATCTAGAAATCTTCAGAAGTAAAGATAGTCTACTCCTGCTTGAAAAAGAAAAACCAGAAATAGTACGTAGAGTAGCAATCTAGCTAGTCTAAATTTTTTAAGACAAAGGTCAAAGATAGTCAATATCAGTAATTATAACTGAGTAAACAAAAAGAGGTAAAGAATATGAACAACAACTTTAATAACTTTAACAACATGGATGATTTATTTAACCAATTGATGGGTGGTATGCGAGGATATAGTTCTGAAAATCGGCGTTACTTGATTAATGGACGTGAAGTGACACCTGAGGAATTTGCTCACTATCGTGCGACTGGTCAATTACCAGGAAATGCAGAAGCTGATGTACAAATGCCACAACAGGCTTCAGGTATGAAACAAGATGGTGTCCTTGCTAAACTAGGTCGTAACTTGACAGCAGAAGCTCGCGAGGGCAAGTTGGATCCTGTTATCGGACGAAACGAGGAAATTCAAGAAACATCTGAAATCCTCTCACGTCGTACCAAGAATAATCCTGTTTTGGTCGGAGATGCAGGTGTTGGTAAGACAGCAGTTGTCGAAGGCTTGGCACAAGCCATTGTGAACGGTGATGTTCCAGCTGCCATTAAGAATAAGGAAATTATTTCCATTGACATCTCAGGTCTTGAGGCTGGTACTCAATACCGTGGTAGCTTTGAAGAAAATGTGCAAAATCTAGTAAACGAAGTAAAAGAAGCAGGAAATATTATCCTCTTCTTTGATGAAATTCACCAAATTCTCGGTGCTGGTAGCACTGGTGGAGATAGTGGATCTAAGGGGCTTGCGGATATTCTCAAGCCAGCTCTCTCTCGTGGAGAATTGACAGTGATTGGGGCAACGACTCAAGACGAATACCGTAACACTATCTTGAAGAATGCAGCCCTTGCTCGTCGTTTCAACGAAGTGAAGGTTAATGCTCCATCTGCTGAAGATACTTTCAAGATTCTTCAAGGTATTCGAGATCTTTATCAACAACACCACAATGTTATCTTGCCAGACGAAGTCTTGAAAGCAGCAGTAGATTATTCTGTTCAATACATTCCTCAACGTAGCTTGCCAGATAAGGCTATTGATCTTGTCGATGTAACGGCTGCTCACTTGGCGGCTCAGCATCCTGTAACAGATGTGCATGCTGTTGAACGTGAAATTGAGGTAGAAAAAGACAAGCAAGAAAAAGCTGTTGAGGCAGAAGATTTTGAAGCAGCTCTAAACTATAAAACACGCATCGCAGAATTGGAAAAGAAAATCGAAAACCACACAGAAGATATGAAAGTGACTGCAAGTGTCAACGATGTGGCTGAATCTGTAGAACGAATGACCGGTATTCCAGTGTCACAAATGGGAGCATCAGACATCGAGCGTTTGAAAGATATGGCTCATCGCTTGCAAGACAAGGTAATCGGTCAAGATAAGGCAGTTGAAGCTGTTTCTCGTGCTATCCGTCGTAGCCGTGCTGGTTTTGATGAAGGTAATCGCCCAATCGGTAGTTTCCTCTTTGTAGGTCCTACTGGTGTTGGTAAGACTGAGTTGGCTAAACAATTGGCTCTTGATATGTTCGGAACCAAGGATGCGATCATCCGTTTGGACATGTCAGAATACAGCGACCGCACAGCTGTTTCTAAGCTAATTGGTACAACAGCAGGCTATGTGGGTTATGATGACAATAGCAATACCTTAACAGAACGCGTCCGTCGCAATCCATACTCAATCGTCCTTCTCGACGAAATTGAAAAGGCTGACCCTCAAGTCATCACCCTTCTCCTTCAAGTTTTGGACGATGGTCGTTTGACAGATGGTCAAGGTAACACTGTCAACTTCAAGAATACAGTGATTATCGCAACTTCAAACGCAGGCTTTGGTTACGAAGCTAACTTGACAGAAGATGCTGATAAACCAGAATTGATGGATCGTTTGAAACCTTACTTCCGTCCAGAATTCCTTAACCGTTTCAATGCTGTCATCGAATTCTCACACTTGAGCAAAGAAGATCTTTCTAAGATTGTAGACCTTATGTTGGTTGAAGTTAACAAGACGCTTTCTAAGAAAGACATTGACTTGGCAGTGAGCGAAGCTGCTAAAGAATACATGACTGAGGAAGGCTACGATGAAGTCATGGGTGTTCGTCCACTCCGTCGTGTGGTTGAACAACAAATCCGTGACAAAGTCACAGACTTCCACTTGGATCACCTAGATGCTAAACATCTGGAAGCAGATATGGAAGATGGTGGTTTGGTTATTCGTGAAAAAGCCTAATACTCTTCGAAAATCAAANNTTGAGCAACCTACGGCTAGTTTTCTAGTTTGCTCTTTGATTTTCATTGAGTATAAGACAAAATTTTGAGAATAAAAAAAGAAGGAGCCAGCTGAAAAAAACTGGTTCCTTTTATGTTTAAATCACATGACGTTCAAAGGCATCATCTGAAATCCCTTGTTCTAGAATAAGTTTTGCCCATTCTTTAGCAGAAAAGAGACTGTGATCCTTATAGTTTCCGCAAGATTCGATGGTTGTTCCAGGAACATCTTCCCAAGTAGTGGTTTCAGCGATTTCCTTAAGCGAATCTTTGATAACAGCCGCGATTTCAGCACTGGTGTGACGTCCCCACATAATCATGTGGAAGCCTGTACGGCAACCAAATGGTGAACAGTCAATCATGCCGTCAATGCGAGTACGGATGAGTTTGGCCAAGAGGTGCTCGATAGTGTGAAGGCCAGCGGTAGGGATCGAGTCTTCATTGGGTTGTACCAAGCGAATATCATAATTGGAGATGATGTCTCCTTTTGGTCCAGTTTCTTCCCCAATCAAGCGGACATAAGGTGCTTTAACAATAGTGTGGTCAAGTTCAAAACTTTCAACAATAACTTCTTTTGACATGGTAAATCCTTTCAGTTTTCTCTTTTCATTATAACATAAAGCCGGCTCTTGAGGCAGAGAGAAAACCTCTCCGAAGGTGGAGAGGTTCAAATCTTTACTTACGATATAAGCGGTCGTATTGGTAGTAAGGGTCAAAGGTTACGTTGATGCCTAGTTTGCGAAGGACGTTCTTGTCTTCGTCTGTCAAGATGATGGTTGAGTGGGCTTCGCTTCCTTTGAGGTTACCAAGTTCTTCCATGGCACGAGCAGCATCAGGATTTTCTGTAGCTGTGATAGCAAGTGCAATCAGGATTTCATTTGAATGCAGGCGTGGATTGCGGCTACCGAGATGATCGATTTTAAGACCTTGGATTGGCTTAACAACTTCAGGCTCGATTAGTTTTACTTCTTTGGCAATGTCAGCTGATTTCTTGATGGCGTTGATAAGAGCAGCGGCTGTAGGACCAAAGAGTTCTGAGTTCTTACCAGTGACAATTTCCCCAGTTGGCAATTCAAGGGCTAGGGCTGGTCCGCCAGTTTCTTCTGCTTTTTGACGCGCAACGACAGCAACCTTACGGTCTGCAGGTGTGATGCCGAGGTCGTTCATAAGCAACTCAATTTTCTTGACAGCAGATTCGCCCACTTTTTCGGCTTTGAAATCAAGAACAGTCTGATAGTAGCGACGGATGATTTCTTGTTTAGAGGCTTCGATAGCAGCCTCGTCATCAGTAATAGCAAAACCAACCATGTTGACTCCCATATCTGTTGGAGAAGCGTATGGAGATTCTCCTAGGATACGTTCCAACATGCGTTTCAGAACTGGGAAAATTTCAATATCACGGTTGTAGTTGACAGTGGTCTCTACGTAAGTTTGGAGATGGAAGGGGTCGATCATGTTGACATCATCAAGGTCAGCTGTGGCAGCCTCGTAGGCCAAATTGACTGGGTGATGAAGGGGAAGATTCCAAACTGGGAAGGTTTCAAATTTAGCGTAGCCAGACTTGATGCCATTGATTTGGTCGTGGTACATATTGGACATACAAGTTGCCAATTTTCCAGAACCAGGTCCAGGAGCGGTTACGACGATCAAGTTGCGACTGGTTTTGATGTAGTCATTTTTCCCCATACCTTCTGGAGAAATGATGTGATCCATATCTGTTGGATATCCTTTGATTGGATAATGAAGATAAGAATCAATTCCGTTTTTCTCGAGTTGGTTGCGGAAGACATCTGCAGCTGGTTGGCCAGCGTACTGTGTGATGACCACTGAGCCGACAAAAATTCCCAGTTCATTGAATTTGTCAATCAAGCGAAGGACTTCTTGGTCATAAGAAATGCCTAAGTCGCCACGTGCCTTGGAATGTTCGATGTTGCTAGCGTTAATGGCAATCACAACCTCGACTTGCTCTTTCAATTCTTGCAAGAGCTTGATTTTGTTGTCAGGCTCATAACCAGGAAGCACGCGAGCAGCGTGGAAGTCTTCTAACATTTTGCCACCAAACTCCAAGTAGAGTTTACCGTCAAATTGATTAATGCGCTCCAAAATGTGGTCGCGCTGTAGATTCAAATATTGTTCAGAACTAAAAGCTTGTTTTTTCATTTTTATAATTCATTCCTTTCGTTTCACTCAAGGCACAAGACAGAATGAAAAAGTGTTGTGCTCTTTATTTTGTTTTATAATAATAGTGAGAAAGCCTATCACTACTACAAATCACGGAGAGGTGAATAAGTGAGTGGTACAGCCACTACCTCGCATTTTTATAGGTGTCATTCTTTCCCTCAAGCACAAGAACTGTGACTAGGAGCATGTAAACTTATAATTGAATAAGCGACTCGTTTGTGAAAGGAAAGGATAGTCAAGGGATAGGCAGACTCAAATTTGGTGAAGGGAGACCCCTCATGTTAAAAATTATTTATCCTAATTGTTGTGGCATTGATGTGCATAAAACCTTTGTTGTAGCAGTTATTGCCATCACTGACAAGCAAGGACTCACAAGCTACCATCGTAAACGTTTCTCAACTTTTACAAATGGGTTAGTACAGCTACGAGACTGGCTAGAATACTATTCTTGCTTTGATGTCTGTATGGAATCTACCGGTAAATATTGGATTCCTGTCTTCAATATCCTTGAAAAATCCTGCAAGATTTGCTTGGCTCACCCCAAGTATGTCAAGGCTATCAGAGGAAAGAAGACCGACAAGAAAGATGCGCAGTGGATAGCCGACCTCTTCAAGCATGATTTAGTTGCTTCTAGCTTTATCCCACCTCTTAAAATTAGACAACTCCGAGACCTTTTTCGCTATCGCATGAAATTAACACAACTTCAAGTCAGCGAGAAAAATCGTTACCAGAACTGTCTAACTTGGTCTAATCTTCAGATTGCAAGTGTCGTTTCCGACGTGTTCGGAAAAAGTGCTCAGGCTATTATTCAGAGCATCCTTGACAATCCAGAGGACAAACCAAACATTGAACAGTTGGTTCATAAGAGAATGAAGGATAAGGTGCAGGACCTGAAAATCGCTATCGAGGAGGAGGTAACACCTGAACAAGCTGAGAAAATCAGAATCATCAAGGAACACTATGATGCTCTGGCCGTCTGTAAAGAAGATTTAGAAACCATGATTCGGAAGCTCGGTCAAGAATACCAAGAACAGGTTAAACTGATCCAAACCGTGCCTGGTTTCAAAGAGGAGCTATCTGCTCTCAGAATACTCTCTGAAATCGGAGCTGATATGACTGTCTTTAGTACTGCAGGTAAACTTTGTTCTTGGGGCGGATTAGTTCCTGCCAACAATGAAAGTGCAGGAAAGAAGTTCTCTACTCGTATTTCGAAAGGCGGTCACTATCTCAAACCTTTTCTTGTTCAAATAGCTAATGCCGTGGTTAAATCAGAGAAGCACCCTGAACTACGAAATAAATATCTCAAACTCAAGAAACGACGGGGGCATCGAAAAGCTATCATCGCTATTTGTCGCAGATTATTGGTTGCCATCTACCATGTACTTCTAAAACAGGAGAGTTATAATCCAAGATTACAAGGTCTTACAGAAATAAGAAATCCTGATAAGACAATGTCTGTCCAAGATGCCGTTCGTTTTGCACAACAGCACGGATTCAACGTGCTTTAATTTTAAAATTTAGGTGTCAAAACCTCTTTTTAGTGTGCCCAAAATTAGGATAAATAAGCAATCAACTAACTTTTATTTTTTTCAAACTTTACCTCTGACCTCTATTATAATAAAAAATTGGAAGTTAGGAAACTATGGAGTTAAAAAAGGAATCAAAAAGATTAGGCGAAGGCTTGCACAAAAATTCAAAAAGCGCTATCATAGATTGTAGATTATTAAAATAATGAGGTAAGAAGATGCAAGAAAAATGGTGGCACAATGCCGTAGTCTATCAAGTTTATCCAAAGAGTTTCATGGACAGCAACGGAGATGGAATTGGCGATTTGCCAGGAATTACCAGTAAGTTAGACTATCTAGCCAAGCTAGGGATTACAGCGATTTGGCTTTCTCCCGTTTATGACAGCCCTATGGATGATAATGGCTACGATATTGCTGATTATCAAGCGATTGCAACGATTTTTGGAACCATGGAGGATATGGATCAACTGATTGCGGAAGCTAAGAAGCGTGATATTCGTATCATCATGGACTTGGTGGTCAATCATACCTCGGATGAACATGCTTGGTTTGTAGAGGCCTGTGAAAATCCTAATAGCCCTGAGCGAGACTACTATATCTGGCGCGATGAACCCAATGATTTGGAGTCTATCTTTAGTGGGTCTGCTTGGGAATACGATGAAAAGTCAGGTCAATACTATCTCCACTTTTTCAGTAAGAAACAGCCGGATCTCAACTGGGAAAATGAAAAACTTCGCCAGAAAATTTATGATATGATGGACTTCTGGATTGATAAAGGTATTGGTGGTTTCCGTATGGATGTTATTGACATGATTGGCAAAATTCCTGACGAGAAGGTAGTCAATAATGGTCCTATGCTTCATCCCTATCTCAAGGAAATGAATCAGGCGACCTTTGGAGATAAGGATCTCTTGACAGTAGGGGAGACTTGGGGAGCAACGCCAGAGATTGCCAAGCTCTACTCTGATCCAAAGGGGCAAGAATTGTCTATGGTCTTCCAGTTTGAACATATCGGTCTTCAGTATCAGGAAGGTCAGCCTAAATGGCACTATCAAAAAGAGCTGAATATCGCTAAGTTAAAAGAAATCTTCAACAAATGGCAGACAGAGTTAGGAGTTGAGGACGGCTGGAATTCCCTCTTCTGGAACAACCATGACCTCCCTCGTATTGTCTCAATCTGGGGAAATGACCAAGAATACCGCGAAAAATCTGCCAAAGCCTTTGCAATCTTACTTCATCTCATGAGAGGAACTCCTTATATCTACCAAGGTGAGGAGATTGGGATGACCAACTATCCGTTTGAAACACTGGATCAAGTAGAAGATATTGAATCCCTCAACTATGCGCGTGAGGCTCTTGAAAAAGGTGTTCCGCTGGAAGAAATTATGGACAGTATCCGTGTCATTGGACGTGACAATGCCCGTACCCCTATGCAATGGGACGAGAGCAAAAACGCCGGTTTCTCGGCAGGTCAGCCTTGGTTGGCGGTTAATCCAAATTACGAGATGATCAATGTCCAAGAAGCGCTGGCAAGTTCAGATTCTATTTTCTATACCTATCAGAAACTGGTCCAAATTCGCAAGGAGAATAGCTGGCTAATTCGAGCTGACTTTGAATTGCTTGACACGGCTGACAAGGTCTTTGCCTATATCCGTAAAGATGGCGACCGTCGTTTCCTAGTTGTGGCTAACTTGTCCAATGAAGAGCAAGACTTGGCAGTAGAAGGAAACGTCAAATCGCTCTTGATTGAAAACACCCTAGCTCAAGAAGTCTTTGAAAAACAAATCTTAGCTCCATGGGATGCTTTCTGTGTGGAATTACTATAAATATTTTTTACAGAAAAATTTAAAATTGAAATCGCATAAAAACAAGGGAAGGCTGTATGAAAAGGCAGAAATCCTTTGTTTTTTATAACCAAGGTTTATAAACTTTCATTCTCGAAATTCAATTAACTTTACAAATTTCCACTATTTTGGTAAAACAAACCTATGTTACAAAAACTAACATAAAGTAGAAGGGAGATGAATACAAAAAAGAGTGTCCTTAGTGCAGGCCTGACTTTTGCATTTGCCTTGCTTTTAGCTGCTTGCGGACAATCAGGTTCAGATACAAAAACTTACTCATCAACCTTTAGTGGAAATCCAACTGCATTTAACTACTTGTTAGACTACTACGCTGATAATACAGCCATCATTACCAACCTAGTTGATGGTTTGCTTGAAAATGACAATTACGGAAATCTAGTTCCGTCTTTAGCAGAGGACTGGTCTGTTTCAAGCGGCGGTCTGACTTATACTTACAAATTGAGAAAAGTGCCAAATGGTTCACGGCTGACGGTGAAGAGTACGCCCCAGTTAAGGCACAAGATTTTGTGACAGGTATCAAGTACGCAGTGGATAATAAATCACAGGCCATTGACTTGATTCAAAACTCGATTAAGGGCTTGAATGATTATATTACAGGAGCGAATTCTGACTTTTCTAAGGTTGGGGTGAAGGCTATTGACGACCAGACTGTTGAGTATACTTTGTCACGGCCAGAACCTTACTGGAACTCAAAAACAACCAACAGTATTCTTTTCCCAGTAAACGAAGAGTTTTTAAACTCAAAAGGGAAAGATTTTGGTACCCTATCTCCAGATAGTATTCTCTACAGCGGACCTTATTTGTTAAAAGATTTCACATCAAAATCATCAATCGAGTATGCGAAAAATCCGCATTACTATGATCATGACAAAGTATCAATTGAACATGTGAAATTGGCCTATTTTGATGGTTCAGACCAAGAATTGACCATCCGTAACTTTGAAAGTGGAGCTTATTCTATCGCTGGGGTTTATCCAAATAGTTCTAACTTGGCTAAGACCAAGGAGAAATATAAGGATAATATCGTCTATAGCTTGCAGGACAAGACTTCTTGGTATTTCAATTTCAACGTTAACCGTAAGGCCTACAATCACACTGCTAAAACGACAGATGAGCAGAAGAAGTCAACTGAGACAGCTGTTTTGAACAAGAACTTCCGCCAAGCGGTGAACTTTGCCTTGGACCGCACAGCCTATTCTGCTCAGTCAAATGGGGAAGAAGCAGCTAGCAAGACTCTTCGTAACACCCTAGTACCTCCTACATTTGTCCAAGTTGGAGACAAGACCTTTGGAGAAGTAGTCGCTTCTAAATTGGTCAACTACGGAACAGAATGGTCAGGTATTAACCTGGCAGATGCTCAGGATGCCTATTTCAACAAAGAAAAAGCCCAAGCAAAATTTGCGGAAGCTAAAAAAAATTGGCAAGTCAAGGTGTGACTTTCCCAATTCACTTGGATGTTGCAGTTGATCAGACAAGTAAAAATGCTGTGACAGGCATGAACTCAGTTAAGTAGACCCTTGAGTCGGTTTTGGGGGCTGATAACATCGTCATTGATGTTCAGCAACTTTCAACAGATGATTTTAATAATGTAGCCTTCTTAGCACCGACAGCAGCTGATAGAGACTATGATTTGAACTTTGATGGCTGGGTAGGTGACTATCAAGATCCATCAACTTATCTCAATCCTTTCAATGCAGAGGATGGATTCTACCTTAAGATTTTTGGACTAGATGCCAAGGAAGATAAGGAAAAAATCACTAGCCTAGGTCTGGATACCTATACTAATATACTTAAAGATGCAGATAGTGAAAATAAAGATGTAGCCAAACGTTACGAAAAATATGCTGAAGCACAGGCTTGGATGATTGATAATTCTCTGATTATGTCAGCTATGTCAAGTGGTGGAACAGCATCTGTAACCAAAGTAACGCCATTTACAAGAGGCTATTCATTGGCTGGTATTAAGGGTGATGGCAATAACTACAAGTACATGAAACTGCAAAAGACACTGTGACGACTAAACAGTTTGAAGAAGCTAAGACCAAATGGGATCAAGAAAGCAAAAAAGCAATCGAAAAAGCCCAAAAAGAAGCAGAAAAACATGTTAAATAGTTAGAAATAGCCTTTTCAAGGAAAATCATAAAGACAAACATCAGTTTTGGTGCTTGTCTTTTTAAATCACTCGGCTATTGAAAACTGAGAAATGATTTGTTTTGTGCTAAAATAGATTGAAACGAATACTCAATAAAAATTAAAGAGTAACTGAGAAGTTAGCTCAAAGTACTGTTTTGAGGTTGCAGATGGACGCTGACGTGGTTTGAAGAGATTTTCGAAGAGTATAAGATTCTCTCTTTTGCTATAGTTAAGGAGATGAGAGGTAAATGATAAGGGAGAGACTATGTACGACTATCTAATCGTTGGTGCTGGTTTGTCGGGAGCAATTTTTGCTTATGAAGCAACCAAGCGTGGAAAAAAAGTAAAAGTTATTGATAAACGTGACCACATTGGTGGAAATATCTACTGTGAGAATGTAGAAGGGGTTAATGTTCATAAATATGGTGCCCATATCTTTCATACTTCTAGTAAAAAAGTTTGGGATTATGTGAATCAATTTGCTGAGTTTAACAATTATATCAACTCGCCTCTAGCTAATTACAAGGGTAGCCTTTATAATCTACCTTTCAATATGAATACTTTCTATGCTATATGGGGGACAAAAACTCCTCAAGAGGTCAAAGATAAGATTGCTGAGCAAACGGCTCATATGAAGGACGTTGAACCGAAAAACTTGGAAGAGCAGGCTATCAAGTTGATCGGTCCAGATATTTATGAAAAATTGATTAAAGGATATACTGAAAAGCAATGGGGACGTTCTGCTACTGACCTTCCACCGTTTATTATTAAACGTCTACCAGTTCGTTTGACTTTTGATAATAACTACTTCAATGACCGTTACCAGGGTATTCCAATTGGTGGTTACAACGTTATCATTGAAAATATGCTCAAGGATGTGGAAGTAGAACTTGGTCTTGACTTTTTTGCCAATCGTCAAGAATTAGAAGCTTCTGCTGAAAAAGTTGTCTTTACAGGGATGATTGACCAATACTTTGATTATAAACATGGTGAGTTAGAATACCGTAGTCTTCGTTTTGAGCATGAAGTTTTTGATGAAGAAAACTATCAAGGAAATGCTGTTGTCAACTATACAGAACGAGAAATTCCTTATACTCGCATTATTGAGCATAAACATTTTGAGTACGGAGCACAAGCTAAAACGGTCATTACTCGTGAATACCCAGCAGATTGGAAAGGTGGAGATGAGCCTTATTATCCAATCAATGACGAGAGAAACAATGCCCTATTTGCTAACTATCAAGAAGAAGCAGCACAGAATGATAAGGTCATTTTCTGTGGACGTTTGGCTGATTATAAATACTACGACATGCATGTAGTCATTGAACGGGCCTTGGAAGTGGTCGAGGAAGAGTTGGGACAATAATGCAAGGATTCCGTTATTTTAGAATCTTTGCTACTTAAGATTTTTATACTAAACTAAAATCAAAAAGCATTATATAATAGTAATATGAAATCAACTAAAGAAGAAATCCAAGCTATCAAAACACTTTTAAGAGACTCTCGTACAGCTAAATATCATAAATGCCTTCAAATCGTTCTATTTCGTCTGATGGGCAAATCTTATAAAGAGATTATAGAGCTTTTAGACTGTAATCAAACAACGATTTGGCGAAACGTAAAAAAATATGAGGAGTTCGGACTCGACTCTCTCCTTCAAGAAACACGTGGTGGTCGTAACCATGCATATATGACAGTTGAGGAAGAGAAAGTCTTTCTTGCCCGCCATTTGAAGGCTGCAGAGGCAGGAGAATTTGTTACAATTGATGCCTTATTTCAGGCTTATAAAAAGGAGTTAGGTCGTTCCTACACACGTGATACCTTCTATCAACTCTTGAAGCGCCATGGTTGGCGAAATATTAGGCCACGTCCAGAACATCCTAAGAAAGCAGACGCTCAAACCATTGTAGTGTCTAAAAATAAAATCTCAATTCAAGAAGAAAAGAAAGCGATTTAAAACCAGTAGACGTTTTCGTAAGGTTCGCTTGATGTACCAAGATGAGGCTGGTTTCGGTAGAATCAGTAAACTGGGATCTTGTTGGTCTCCAATAGGAGTAGGTCCACATATCCATAGTCACTATATACGAGAATTTTGCTATTGTTATGGAGCTGTTGATGCCCATACAGGCGAATCATTTTTCTTAATCGCTGGTGGATGTCATACTGAGTGGATGAACGCCTTTTTAGAAGAGCTTTCACAAGCTTATTCAGATGATTATCTTTTACTCGTTATGGACAATGCCATATGGAATAAATCAAGTACCTTAAAGATTCCGACTAATATTGGCTTTACCTTTATTCCTCCATACACACCAGAGATGAACCCCATTGAACAAGTGTGGAAAGAGATTCGTAAACGTGGATTTAAGAATAAAGCCTTTCGAACTTTGGAAGATGTCATGAATCAACTTCAAGATGTTATACAAGGACTGGAGAAGGAGGTGATAAAGTCCATCGTTAATCGGAGATGGACTAGAATGCTTTTTGAAAGTAGATGAGTATAACTGGTTGATGAGACTGTGAAAAGAGCATAAAGACCAGCTTGCAAGCTGGTCATACTCTTCGAAAATCTCTTCAAACCACGTCAGCTTCATCTACAACCTCAAAGCAG
>NZ_VMMS01000095.1:0-5652 GCF_013277315.1 Streptococcus sp. 2106 | reverse complement strand
AAACTAGGAAACTAGCCGCAGGCTGTACTGGAGTAGGGCAAGGTGAAGCTGACGTAGTTTGAATTTGATTTTCGAAGAGTATTATTTGTTCATCTAATGTTTGAAATGGTTTCATATATGTTCCTTGTATACAAAAACACCACCTAGTAGAACTAGGCGGTGTTTTGCGTACTCTGTTCCCTTGGGAGCAGAAACTCTTCTCATTGCCTAATAATACTGTAATTTTTAGTTTTTGTCAATCTTTTTGGTTTGTTTTTTAAAAATTTTTGAGTATCGAAAAATCTCAACGCTGGGAACGTTGCTTTTATTGCATTGTCAGACAAGTTAGCGGTAGCAGGCTTGTCTTTTTCTATTTGTCAATTTCGCTTATTTTTGCGCTTTAGTCTGTAAAATTGGCTTTCTATTCTTCAATTTCCCCTGTTTTTGCACGATAGACCTTAAAAATAGGGTTGCTATTGGCGAATGTGGGGATTTTTTAATTCTCTCTATATATACTCACGACTTCGCCGATGGTGCGTATATCGTTGTCTTCGTCTAGTTGAATATCAGCACATTCAGGGTTAAGACTTTCTAAATACCCTTGACGCAGTTTCTTGACGTAGTTAGCGCCGTCTACTTGGAAGATACCGATAGTGTTATAGTCAACTTGAGGTGCATTCTTTATAAAAAGATAGTCGCCGTTTTTTATCTTTGGCTCCATAGAGTTGCCAACGACATAAGCGATAGCGTCGTAGTCGTCTGGTATTTCATCAGTATAAAAGCATTTTTCTATGTTTAGGTTATCGTCTTGAGTTATTCCGTTTCCAGCGGTTACAACTCCGATAACAGGGAGCGTCTTGCTTTCCCTGTAGTCGTCCAGACTGATAATATTTTCTGATACTATGTTTTCGTTTTTCTGCTCCAGCAGCTGCTTTTTAAGATAAGTCAAGGCTTTTTCTTGTCTTGGTGGAGTGAGTTGATCATAGATGGCTTGAACTGGGGAAGCGGTAGCAATTGCTTCAATGATAGGAGGGAAAAAGCTATCTATAGACACGCCGAAAATATCAGCAAGTTTGAAAATTGTGTCTTGATTAACCTTTATAATACCCTTTTCGTATTTACTTATTGTTTGTTTACTGGTTGACATTTTTTCAGCTAGTACAGATTGAGTCCATCCGTTTTCTTTTCTAAGAAATTTTATCTTTTCTCCAACGTGTTGAGCGAGATTGTCCATGTTATCCCCTCCTTTCGTATTTTCATTATAACAAAAAAGTCACTTAAAAAGCAACTTTTTTTATTTTTTAACAAAAAAACTGTTGACAAGTCGCCTAAAAAGCGATAATATAGTTTTGTCGCCTGATAAGCGACTTGTAAAAACTAAAAAAGGAGGGGAAAGTTATTGCAGGAAAAACTATTGATTTTACGTAAAAAACAAGGTATTTCTCAACAAGAATTAGCTGATTATTTAAAAATATCAGTTACTTCTTATGGGCAAAAAGAACGCGGAGAAAAGGCTTTTACGTTGGATGAAATGTTTGCGCTAAGTACTTTTTTCGAGTTATCGATTAGCGAAATTTTTTTACCAAGAAAGTCGCTTAAAAAGCGACGATACTAGAAAGGAGCGACACAATCGCAATACTATATTACATTTACAAGTTTCTCATGTGGTGCTTTACCACTGGGGATTGACAACAAAAAAAGTCACTTGCGGAGAGTTTGGCGACTGAAGCAAGCGACTGGATCAAGAATATAGATATTTTTTCTATACCTTGATTATAGCATAATACAGCGGTTTCCGCTAGTACATTGAAAATAAAATAAGGTACGCTGGGAAGATTTTAAATTTTTTTCGGTTTAGGGGTTGACATTTAAGACGACAAGAATTATAATAATTTATGTCGTCAAGAAAGGAGGCAATCCGATGACTGACAAAATAAAGAAAGTAGGACGTCCGAAGGGAGAAAACTCTAATACCGTAAAATTAACAGTCAGAGTTAGCGAACAGCTAAATAGTAAGCTGGAAGAGTACGGTAAAAAGAATGGTTTGACAAAACCTGAAACCTTGAGAAAAGCCTTTGAAAATCTTACTAAATAAAAAATACCTTGCAACTTGTCAAACGCCAATCCGAGAAGTTGCAAAGTATCCGCCCCCACGAATGAGGTACGTAAATATCTTATCATGCGTACTCTTATTTGTCAAACATAGAAATAGAGTGCGCTTTTTGCGTACCCAAAAAATGAGGTAAACAATGAGAAAGAAACATCAAGTAGTAAAATTTAAAGATATAGCTGAAAAATTGCCAGAATTAGAGGGTAAGCGTCTAGAAGAAATTACTAAAGTATTAGGTTACCGTAACCTAGAGAGTTGCAGAACCAACCTCTGCAAGCTGAAACAAAACAATCGCCTAGATTTTACACTAGAAAAAGGAGTTTATAGCAAGTTCGCACTCTTGGACGGTACGGTAAAAGAGGAATTGGAAGATAAAGAATTGTCAGAACGTGGGCGCTATTTGAAGAGCGTAGACCGCTATAAGGCAATGCTAAACGCCTTTTCTATCGCTTTTGATAGCACAGTCAAGGCGGAAACCAGACAAAAAGCAGAACATGACGGCTTGAAAGCCTTGGACAGAATCCCAGACAAGCACTACGCCCTACTTTATGACATGATGGAGGGCTAACAGATGGAACAATACACAAAAAGAGCAAGCGCCTTGATTATAACTTTTAATCGTGGGGTTATATCTCAAGATGAGTTTATTGAAGAATTTACAAAACTAAGAGAAAAGGTAGTAAAAGCAGTAAGTGAGGCAAAGAATGACAAATTATGATAGAGCCAAGCGATTTTACAGCCGTGCAACTTACGCCCTAAGCGATTTTCTCCATGGGCGGATAGATGAACAAGACTTTAGAAAACAATGGCAACGGTTAGCAGATAAAGCCGTAAACGAAATGAATAAAAACTAAGAAAACCGAAGAGCAGGCAAGCAAATTAGAAAAGGTTTTGAAAAACTGGATAGTAAAAGACAAAAAAAGGAAACAAACATGACAAAAGAAGAAATTAAAAATATTTTAGATGAACTAGATGATTTAACCTTAGGACTTAACACCGCTGAAAATGCTTTAAAGGCTACTTCTCATTTTTTTAGTAAAAACATGAGCAACCAAGAGAAGGCCTTACTTTTAGCCTTGGAATATAACACGCAAAGCGCCATTTTTAACCTTGCTTATGATTGTCTTATCAATGCAAAGGAAAATCTAGTTAATACTATCGGAATGTACCGCAAAGAATTGGAGGAAAAACATGAATGAACTAGATATAAGCAACACACAGGCTGCTGTCTTAATCGTGGTATTGATTGGCTTACTACTTTATCTAAACCACCGAGACCGCAAAAAAAGCGCCCAAATTGAGCGAGAAAACCAACAGAGGATAGAAACACCTAGCGAGGATTTAAATCCTGATTATGGGCGATATATCCAGCTTGCAGGGGTAAGAGTTTACGGAGGGATGAAATGAGTTACACAGTGAAGATATACCTTGATAGTGAAAAAATACCAGATGAACCTTATTTTACTAAAGAGATTTTTCTAGCTACGTGTATGGACAATGCAACAAAGTTAGCTGTAACTAGGGGCTTGTTGACAAAACAAGCGTTGGATTTAGAGGCTGAGACAGCTATCTTGAAAACCTTGGATACAATCATAGAGACTCAAAAAGCTATTTTGCAAGGGGTAGCGAGCGGACAAATAACCTTTGTAAATAAAAGTTAAGGAGGTGGGCGGATATGTTTAGCCTAAGCCGAGAAAGTGAGCATGATTTGACGCATGGCATTCTGGAGGTAGTGGAAAGATACCTGGAAGCGCATGAGAAAGCACCGCAGAGACTGACCAAGTTGATAAATAGAGTTGAACTCAAAGAGGAATTGAAAATTAGTGACAACACGCTGAATAAGTGGGAAAGTCAGGGTTTAAGACGCTATCAACCGCCAGACGATGGTTCAAGAATGATTTACTATTTAGTGACCGACATCTGGAAGTTTCTGGGGGTGGATGAATGAGAGTGCTTGAGTTAATTCTATCCGCTGAAAAATTACCTTTGTTTGGCTTTCTCAAGTCTAGCCCAACCCAAGTTTGGAAGAATGGCAATCACTATAAATTTATCTATTTTGAGCCAATAGGCGAGGGTTTGACGGCTTTTCACTACAAAGGCTTGTATGTGGTAGTTAAAGACGAAAGCGAGGAAGTAAAGGGCTGGGAATTGGCCAGAGATTTAGAGATAGGTTTGGCCAGTCCTAACTTGCTGACGATCCTGAAAGATTTAGAGGTAAACAAATTGACCGAGCAACGGCAGGGGCTTGGAGTGGAGTTAAAAGGTTGGATTTTTGACCTGATTTGTAACGGGATTTATACCAAATATGAGACTTCGCTTTTTGTCCGCTTGCTATTTGTGAATGGCTACAGTTTTAGTCAGCTGGTGGACTTGTTTTCTACAATCGTCAAGCGTAAAGACCTAGCAAGCTATTTCCTAGAAGTAGCGACAAAATTCTATAAGGAGGTGGCTTTTGAATAGCAACGACATTGTAAATAAAATCATTGAAGAAGATCAGCAACAAGCACCGCCTGAAGTGGTGGACCTGACCCAAGCAAGGGAGACAGATGAGGAACACAATAGCCTGAACTTGGCAAAAAGAGCAAGAGGTGACGGTTTTGATAGAGGTTTAGACAATCTCCGAAAGATTTTGAGCGGAGATAGTAAGTTAAAGGGGGCGATACAGTACAACGTATTCACTTATGAAATTGAAGTGACTAGACCAATGAAGCTAAACGGTAGAACCCTGAGCGGTGCGATCGATGACCTGATTATCAGAGAGATTAGGGCTTATATTGCTACCAAGTACAAGCTGGACTATAAAAAGCCTGATATAGCTGATTTTTTGGAGATAGTGGCTGGAGAACATAGCTACAACCCTTTAAAAGACTATCTGGAATCTTGCGAAAGCGAGTATAAAGAGTTAGTGAATCAGCGTGATCCCTTTGATATTTTAAGGCATTATCTCAATATCAAGGATGATGAATATAACCGTATTATCATGGACTTGTTTTTCCGTGGAGCGGTTGCCAAGGTGTTTGA
Organism: Streptococcus sp. 2106; assembly: GCF_013277315.1. Classification (NCBI taxonomy): domain Bacteria; kingdom Bacillati; phylum Bacillota; class Bacilli; order Lactobacillales; family Streptococcaceae; genus Streptococcus; species Streptococcus sp. 2106. The sequence goes on along the minus strand of NZ_VMMS01000095.1, from coordinate 542 downwards.
CCCTACTGTTAAGTTTGACTTTGTACTGGATTTAACTGGAAGGCAGGGAGTAGGAAAGACTCAATTTTTTGAGGGGCTTTTTACCCACAAGTATTTTACAACCGTTGAGACCTTCACAGACAAAGACGACAAGGCTAGAATGGTGAGAAACTGGTGTGTATTTGATGATGAGATGGTGGCCAGCAAAAAGGCTAGTTTTTCAGAATTGAAGAAATTCATCACAGAAACCAAGTTAGAGTTTAGACCGCCTTACGCTTCCAGTGATAGGCGACTCCCTAAGAGTTTTATTATTGTGAGGGCAACTAATGACCATGATTATTTGAACGACCTGACAGGAGAAAGGCGCTTTCTGGTTGCTGAAGTCCACAAAGACACCGCCTATAAGGGCAGGAAGTGGACAGAGAAAGACCGTAGACACTTTTGGGGTGCTATGGTGATGGCTTGGAGAGCTAACCAAGTCTTGAACCTGACAGACGAGCAGGAAAAGCTAGTAAATGAGGTTAGAAGCTGTTACAAGTTTGTAGATGAAACCCTTGAGGATT
>NZ_VMMS01000094.1:0-10454 GCF_013277315.1 Streptococcus sp. 2106 | reverse complement strand
GTGATAAAGTCGGGATTATAACATGCTTGTTTGAAACTAAGCAACTATACTATGCGTTTTTCTTATTTTAAGATTTTTACCTCAACTCTCTTTTAGTATTTAACGCAGTTAATAAGGTCTATAATAGTCTAATTTAGGTAGTAAATTTGTTCCTATTCTGTCAACTTTTCCTATTTTTTATCTTATTGAGGTTGGTATTTGTACAATTCAGGAATTATTAATGATTAATTAAAATTTTTTGTTAGAATAAGTTCATAAAAAAGAAAAGGAGTATTTGATCATGTTACAAAAAATTTATGAGCAGATGGCGGATTTTTATAGAAATATTGAAGAAGAGTATGGTACTGTATTTGGTGATAATTTTGACTGGGAACATTTTCATTTTAAATTTTTAATTTATTATTTAGTGAGATATGGTATTGGGTGTCGTAGGGATTTTATCGTTTACCATTATCGTGTTGCTTATCGTTTGTATCTTGAAAAGATGATAATGAAACAAGGTTTTATTTCTTGTTGAGATAGTCTGAGTTAATTTCCGAACAAACTTACTTTTTTATAGCAATATAACAATAAATAGCTGTTAATTTTTCTAAAACATTTTTTAATAGTTGGAAATAGCAAATCTTTCTATTGTTTCTTCTTGATAAAAAGGCGATTTTTTCTTATAATAAATTGTAAGATATAATTGCAGGTGAGAGTCCTGCCATGTATGTGAGAAAGGAAGAGCCTGAGGGCTCAGACAAGATTATGACTTCAGTTGTTGTTGTAGGTACCCAGTGGGGTGATGAAGGTAAAGGGAAGATTACAGACTTCCTTTCAGCGAATGCAGAAGTGATTGCACGTTACCAAGGCGGTGATAATGCAGGGCACACGATTGTGATTGATGGTAAGAAATTTAAGTTGCACTTGATTCCATCTGGAATTTTCTTTCCTGAGAAAATCTCTGTTATTGGGAATGGTATGGTTGTAAATCCTAAATCGCTTGTGAAAGAGTTGAGCTATCTTCATGAGGAAGGTGTGACAACTGATAACTTGCGTATTTCTGATCGCGCGCATGTCATTTTGCCTTATCATATCGAGTTGGATCGCTTGCAAGAAGAAGCTAAGGGCGACAATAAGATTGGTACTACAATTAAGGGAATTGGTCCAGCTTATATGGACAAGGCTGCTCGTGTTGGGATTCGTATCGCAGATCTTTTGGATAAAGATATTTTCCGTGAGCGTTTAGAACGTAACCTTGCTGAAAAGAATCGTCTTTTTGAAAAATTGTATGACAGTAAAGCGATTGCTTTCGATGATATTTTTGAAGAATATTACGAATATGGTCAACAAATCAAGAAATATGTAACCGATACATCTGTTATTTTGAATGATGCGCTTGATAACGGTAAACGTGTGCTTTTTGAAGGTGCACAAGGTGTTATGCTAGATATCGACCAAGGTACCTATCCATTTGTTACGTCATCAAACCCTGTGGCTGGTGGTGTGACCATTGGTTCTGGTGTTGGTCCAAGTAAGATTGATAAGGTTGTTGGTGTATGTAAAGCCTATACGAGTCGTGTAGGAGACGGTCCTTTCCCAACTGAGTTATTTGATGAAGTGGGAGAACGTATCCGTGAAGTCGGTCATGAATATGGTACAACAACTGGTCGTCCACGTCGTGTGGGTTGGTTTGACTCAGTTGTCATGCGTCATAGTCGTCGTGTTTCTGGTATTACTAATCTTTCATTGAACTCTATCGATGTTTTGAGTGGTTTAGATACAGTGAAGATCTGTGTGGCCTATGATCTTGATGGTCAACGTATTGACTACTATCCAGCTAGTCTTGAGCAATTGAAACGTTGCAAGCCTATCTATGAAGAGTTGCCAGGTTGGTCAGAAGATATTACCGGAGTTCGCAATTTGGAAGATCTTCCTGAGAATGCGCGTAACTATGTTCGTCGTGTGAGTGAATTGGTTGGCGTTCGTATTTCTACTTTCTCAGTAGGTCCTGGTCGTGAACAAACAAATATTTTAGAAAGTGTTTGGTCCTAAGAGATTTTTAAGATTTGTTTAAGATAGGTCGGGTATATTATAGACAGTTACAAGAAGACCTCCTAACTTGTTGTAACAAATATCCTAAACTTTTCTTTTTCATAATAATCTCCCTATAAAGTCACCACATTCGGTGGCTTTTTTTGTGTTGGGATTCATGATATAATAATAAAATCGATAAGTAGAAAAAGGGAAATTGATGAATTATACAGTTGAAGAAAAAGAAGTCTTCATGAGAGAGGCTTTGAGAGAGGCTGAGATTGCTCTTGAACACGATGAAATTCCAATTGGTTGTGTGATTGTCAAGGACGGAGAAATCATTGGTCGTGGGCATAATGCGCGTGAGGAATTACAGCGAGCGGTTATGCATGCGGAGATTATGGCCATAGAGGATGCGAACTTGAGTGAGGAGAGTTGGCGCTTGCTGGACTGCACACTTTTTGTGACCATTGAGCCTTGTGTCATGTGTAGTGGGGCGATTGGACTCGCCCGTATTCCAAACGTGGTCTACGGGGCTAAAAACCAGAAATTTGGCGCTGCTGGGAGTTTGTACGATATCTTGACAGATGAGCGTCTCAATCATCGTGTGGAGGTTGAAACGGGAATTTTGGAAGATGAATGCGCAGCTATTATGCAGGACTTTTTTAGAAATAGGCGGAAAAAATAATTTTGCTTTTAAAATGAATAGGAATGTGATATAATAAATAGTGGAGCAACAGTTCTGCGTGAAGCGGGTCAGGGGAGGAATCCAGCAGCCCTAAGCGATTTGAATTGTGTGCTCTTTTTTTCGTGCTTTTTCCGAATAAATAAGATAGAATAATCTAGAATAAATGATAATAGAAAAGAGAAGATGATGAAAATTCGTGGTTTTGAATTGGTTTCTAGTTTTACAGATGAAAATTTATTGCCCAAGCGTGAGACGGCGCATGCGGCTGGTTACGACTTAAAGGTTGCTGTGCGTACAGTTGTTGCGCCAGGAGAGATTGTCTTGGTTCCGACAGGGGTTAAGGCTTATATGCAGCCGACTGAGGTTCTCTACCTCTATGATCGTTCTTCAAATCCTCGTAAGAAGGGCTTGGTTTTAATTAACTCAGTTGGGGTCATTGATGGGGATTATTATGGAAATCCTGGAAATGAAGGGCATATTTTTGCGCAGATGAAGAATATCACAGATCAAGAGGTTGTTCTTGAAGTTGGGGAACGTATTGTCCAGGCTGTTTTTGCTACTTTCTTAATTGCAGATGGAGATGCAGCTGATGGCGTTCGAACTGGTGGATTTGGATCGACAGGGCACTAGAATGAAGATTATCTTTGTACGTCATGGGGAGCCAGATTACCGTGAGTTAGAGGAGCGTTCTTATATAGGATTTGGGATAGATTTGGCACCCTTGTCTGAGATGGGACGGCAGCAAGTCCAGAAATTGAGCAAAAATCCTTTACTCTCGTCAGCTGAAATAATCGTATCTTCTGCAGTCACAAGAGCTTTAGAAACGGCTTCGTATGTGGTCTGTGCTACGGGTCTTCCTTTAAGAGTAGAGCCTTTATTACATGAATGGCAGGTCTATAAAACAGGAATAGAAAACTTTGAAACAGCTAGAAGACTGTTTTTAGAAAACAAGGGGGAGTTGCTTCCTAATAGTCCTATTCAATATGAGACAGCTACGGAAATGAAGTCTCGGTTTCTAGAATGTATGTCTAAGTATCGAGAACATCAGACTGTGGTAGTTGTTGCTCATCGAATGCTCATGCGCCAGTTTGTGCCAAATGAGAAGATTGATTTTTGCCAAGTGATTGAGTGTGAGTTAGAGATATAGAAAGAGGTTTGTCATCGCAAAGAAAAAAGCGACATTTGTATGTCAAAATTGTGGGTATAATTCCCCTAAATATCTGGGACGTTGCCCCAACTGTGGGTCTTGGTCTTCTTTTGTGGAAGAGGTTGAGGTTGCCGAGGTCAAGAATGCGCGTGTGTCCTTGACAGGTGAGAAAACCAAGCCCATGAAACTAGCTGAGGTGACTTCCATCAATGTCAATCGAACCAAGACGGAGATGGAGGAATTCAACCGTGTGCTTGGAGGCGGAGTGGTACCAGGAAGTCTCGTCCTCATCGGTGGGGATCCTGGGATTGGGAAATCAACTCTTCTCCTACAAGTCTCAACCCAGTTGTCCCAAGTGGGGACAGTTCTCTATGTCAGTGGGGAGGAGTCTGCCCAGCAGATTAAATTACGTGCAGAGCGCTTAGGTGATATTGATAGTGAGTTTTATCTCTATGCAGAGACCAATATGCAGAGTGTTCGTGCAGAAGTGGAGCGTATCCAGCCAGACTTCTTCATTATTGACTCTATCCAGACCATTATGTCTCCTGAGATTTCAGGGGTGCAGGGGTCTGTTTCTCAGGTGCGTGAAGTGACAGCTGAACTTATGCAGTTGGCTAAGACTAATAACATCGCCATCTTTATTGTAGGGCACGTGACCAAGGAGGGAACCTTGGCTGGGCCTCGTATGCTAGAGCATATGGTGGATACGGTGCTTTATTTTGAAGGGGAGCGCCACCATACCTTTCGTATTTTGAGAGCGGTCAAAAACCGTTTTGGTTCCACTAATGAGATTGGGATTTTTGAGATGCAGTCGGGTGGCTTGGTTGAAGTCCTCAATCCGAGTCAAGTTTTCCTAGAAGAGCGTTTGGATGGAGCGACTGGCTCATCAATCGTTGTGACTATGGAAGGGACGCGTCCGATTTTGGCGGAGGTTCAGGCCTTGGTGACACCGACCATGTTTGGAAATGCCAAGCGTACTACGACAGGGCTTGACTTCAATCGTGCGAGTCTGATTATGGCTGTTTTGGAAAAGCGTGCAGGGCTTCTCTTGCAAAATCAGGATGCCTATCTCAAATCTGCTGGTGGTGTCAAATTGGATGAACCTGCGATAGACTTGGCCGTTGCGGTTGCTATTGCTTCGAGCTACAAAGACAAGCCAACTAATCCTCAGGAATGTTTTGTCGGAGAGTTAGGCTTGACTGGAGAGATTCGGCGTGTGAATCGTATCGAACAACGCATCAACGAAGCTGCTAAGTTAGGCTTTACTAAGATTTATGTACCTAAGAATTCCTTGACAGGAATCACTCCGCCCAAGGAAATTCAGGTCATTGGAGTGACAACGATTCAGGAAGTTTTGAAAAAGGTCTTTGCTTAATCTGTGACAAATCTTCTTAAAAATGATAAGATAGGAGAAATATTTGACTATCAAATTTTCGAGGAGGGAATCGTGTCGTATTTTGAACAGTTTATGCAAGCTAATCAGGCTTATGTTGCCCTACATGGGCAGTTAAATCTGCCACTTAAACCCAAAACTAGAGTGGCTATTGTGACCTGTATGGACTCTCGTCTGCACGTTGCGCAAGCTCTGGGCTTGGCACTTGGGGATGCTCATATCTTGCGGAATGCAGGTGGTCGAGTGACTGAAGACATGATTCGTTCGCTAGTTATTTCCCAGCAACAAATGGGGACAAGAGAGATTGTGGTATTGCACCATACAGACTGTGGTGCTCAGACCTTTGAAAATGAACCTTTTCAGGAGTATTTAAAAGAGGAATTAGGTGTAGATGTGTCAGACCAGGACTTCTTGCCCTTCCAAGATATAGAAGAGAGTGTACGCGAGGATATGCAACTGCTTATCGAGTCTCCCCTAATACCAGACGATGTCACTATCTTTGGTGCCATTTACAATGTTGATACAGGAAGTATGACAGTCGTAGAATTATAAATACTTCATTTAGAAAGAAAGTGTATGAAGAAAAGCAGTATTTTATTTATTTTTATTTTATTGCTATGTATTGGTTTACAGTATGAAACCATCTACTATACGGACGGTTCGAGGTCAGGTGCGGAATATGGACTAATGGGAGTTTCTATCTTTCTAGCTCTCTTTTACATGATTCCGGCTCTTTATTTTCTCTTCCGTATTGGGAAAAAATGGGAATTGCCAAAGAAGGTTTTGATTCTGTCTTTATTGGGAGGGATGTTCCTTTCAGGCTGGTTGTCTAGCTTTGCGAATACCTATATCCATGATTTGCTGGGTATGCTTTTCCCAGATAGTACATTTTTAAATGCCTTTGAAAGTGCTATTGTGGCTCCTTTGGTAGAAGAGCCCTTGAAATTATTGCCACTTGTCTTTGTTTTAGCTTTGGTTCCTGTGCGAAAATTAAAATCTTTGTTTTTACTAGGAATTGCTTCTGGTTTGGGATTTCAAATGATTGAGGATATTGGCTACATTCGTACGGATTTGCCAGAGGGCTTTGACTTTACTATTTCGAGAATTTTAGAGCGTATCATCTCAGGAATTGCCTCTCACTGGACTTTTTCAGGTCTAGCTGTAGTAGGTGTTTACTTGCTTTACAGAGCCTATAAAGGACAGAAGGTTGGTAAGAAACAGGGCCTTATTTTTCTAGGTTTAGCCTTGGGAACTCACTTCTTGTTTAACTCTCCTTTTGTGGAGTTGGAAACAGAGTTGCCTTTAGCGATTCCAGTGGTTACGGCTATTGCTCTCTATGGTTTTTATCATGCTTATTGCTTTGTTGAGAAACACAATGAGTTGATGACCTAGAATATTTTTCAAAAGAATGATGCAAGGGTACAAATATGGTGCCCTTCTTTTATTTTTGATTGAAAAATAGTGCAAAAAGCGCTACAATGGTAGATGGAAAATCTTGTGAAAAGCACAAGTTATACATATATACCGGAGGAAATCATGTCTTTTTCTGATTTAAAGCTGTTTGCCCTTTCTTCTAATAAAGAATTGGCAGAACGTGTGGCGCAGGAGATTGGGATAGAGTTGGGGAAATCAAGTGTTCGCCAATTTTCAGATGGAGAGATTCAGGTCAACATTGAAGAATCAATCCGTGGGAAACACGTCTTTATCCTACAATCAACTAGTTCGCCTGTAAATGACAATCTGCTTGAAATTTTGATTATGGTAGATGCTTTGAAGCGTGCGAGTGCAGAATCTGTCAATGTTGTCATGCCTTACTATGGGTATGCACGTCAGGATAGAAAGGCGAGAGCGCGTGAGCCAATCACTTCAAAACTTGTCGCAAATATGCTTGAAGTAGCTGGAGTGGATCGTTTATTGACCATCGACTTGCATGCTGCGCAAATTCAAGGATTCTTTGATATTCCTGTGGATCATTTGATGGGTGCTCCTCTGATTGCAGATTATTTTGAGCGTCGTGGTATGGTTGGTTCTGACTATGTGGTTGTCAGCCCGGACCATGGAGGGGTGACTCGTGCTCGTAAGTTGGCAGAATTTTTGAAAACATCTATCGCTATTATTGATAAACGTCGTAGCGTTGATAAGATGAATACTAGTGAAGTTATGAACATCATCGGTAAGGTTGAAGGCAAGACTTGTATCTTGATTGATGATATGATTGATACCGCTGGAACGATTTGTCATGCGGCAGATGCTCTTGCGGAAGCTGGTGCTGTTGAAGTCTATGCAAGCTGTACGCACCCAGTTCTTTCTGGTCCTGCTACGGACAATATCCAAAAATCAGCTATTAAGAAATTGGTTGTTTTGGATACTATCTATCTGCCAGAAGAGCGTTTGATTGATAAGATTGAGCAGATTTCAATCGCTCATCTTCTAGGGGATGCTATCGTACGTATTCATGAAAAACGACCACTTTCTCCACTTTTCGGTATTGAGAAAAAAATTTAATGACCAAGACTGAGATGGTTCTCAGGTTTTTTCGTCTTTTTTCCGAATAAATATAGTCAATTGAAACAAGAACAAGACAAAAGAGCCTCGTAAAAGGTATTGCAACTTGGTAATACCTTTTTGAGATGCTTTTTGATATGAGCCCATGTCTTCTCAATAGGATTGTACTCAGGTGAGTAGGGAGGAAGGGGTAAAAGTTTATGCCCAAACTCTTCACACAAGAATTCTATTCTAGCTATTCTATTGGAATCTTGCATTATCCATAATAATAACTGAGGGTGTATTTAATGTCGGTAAGAGAAATTTCTGAAACCAAGCTTCAAAAAAGTCGCTCGTCATTGTTTCTTGGTAAGTTATTGGAGCGATTAACTCACCATTTGTTAGCCCTGCAACCAAAGAAATCCCCTGATATCTTCTTCCAGAGACTTTACCTCCTATTAACTGACCTTTTGATGAGCAACCATATTCTCGATAAAAGTAAGTATCGAATCCTGTTTCATCAATATAAACAGGTGCTAAGTGCTTTAAACTATTAAAATTCTTAAGAAATAAGGATACTTTTTCTGGGTCTTGTTCATAGCAGGTGTGGTTCTTTTTTTCGAGTGTACCCCATAAATTTGAGCGCATAGTGGATAGTAGTTGGATGACAGCCAAATTCAGAAGCTATTTCAGTCAAATAAGCGTCTGGATTGTCAGTAAGATAGTTTTTAAGTCTATCTTTATCAACTTTTCTTGGTTTTGTTCCTTTTACTTGATGGTTTAGCTCTTCTGTTCCCTCTTTTAGCCTTAACCAGCCATAAATGGTATTACGTGAGATTTGGAAAACCTGTGATGCTTTTGTTATACTACCTGTTCGCTCACAATAGCCGAGAACTTTTTTACGAAAATCTATTGAATATGCCATAAGAAGATTATACAACATTGTGTACTGTTTTTGGTTCATTTTACTATAGATAGAAGCAGTGAATCTAGCAAACCTAGATTTAAAAATGTGCTATAATGAAAGGAGAGAAAGAATGATTCTCAGACATCCGGGCATTAGCTCAACCAATGATTTGGACGCTAAGAAAATCTTTAGCAATCCAGAAATCACTTGTCAATTTATCCGCGATATGTTGGATTTACCAGCCAAAAATGTGACCATTTTGGAGGGAAGTAATATTCACGTCTTGCCTTCTCTGCCCTATTAAGCACAAGATTTCTATACCAGTATAGACGTCTTGGCGGAGTTGGATAATGGAACCCAAGTAATCATTGAAATTCAAGTTCATCATCAGAATTTTTTCATCAATCTCCTGTGGGCTTACTTGTGCAGTCAGGTCAATCAAAATCTAGAAAAAATTCGCCAATAAGAAGGAAACGCTCACCAAAGTTATAAACACATCGCATCAGTATACGCAATAGCTATTGTGGATAGTAATTACTTTCAGGATGATCAAGCTTTTCATAGCTTTAGTATGCGAGAGGGAACGACAGGTGAAGTCTTAACCATCACAAACAATGGACAGGAAAACCATCTAGTCAAGATGGTATTCTTGGAATTAAAAAATACAGAGAAACCAGCAAGGATAGCGTTCGCAAGCCATGGTTGGAGTTTTTCGGGAATAAACCCTTTACCCAGCGCCCCGAGCGAGCCATCAGCCAAGCAGACCAACTGCTAGATTACAAGAGCTGGTCCGAGGAGGACAGGAAAATGTTTAGTCAACTACGTATGCGTGAAGAACAAGCCTTGTTAGCGCAGGACTATGCATTGGAACAAGCGGAGGAAAAAGACTTAGAGCGTGGTCGTGCAGAGGGGATTGAACAGGGACTGGAGCGTGGTCTTGAACGTGGACGAGCTGAAGGGATTGAACAAGGGCGAGAAGAAGGCTTGGAACGTGGGAAACTTTTTGCCTTTCTGGATATGGTTCGCCAAGGACTTCTGACTTCCGAGGTTGCCAGCCATCAGCTGGGTATGAGCGTCGCTGAGTTTGAGTCCTTGCTATGAGGTCACATTTTTTTAATATAGTAGAAAGTTAATGAAATGGCGAGTTATTTCTAAAATACTTGTCATTTTTGATTGACATTTGGAAGGGGGGATAGGATAATACCATAGAAGTGAGTTCTGTCCAACTATCGATATGGATTAGATATGTGAAGTTTGACTCAAAGTTTAAGAAATTTGTGAGATTTTCACTTGGGAGATACGGTATTTGAAGGGTATTTCATCTCACAAAGGTGTTTTTTCAACCTTTTTTGAAAAAAATGAAAGCTCTTCTAGGCATAAGAAAACACCTCTGTGTTATACTTGTTGTTCAACCACAAACACAAGAAAGGCACAGAGATGCAAGACAATTATACTACAAAAGCCAAACAAAAGAAGGAAAATCAAATAGAGAAATTGCCTCTTTGCTTGGAAAAGCTCCTCAAACTATCCACACTGAAATCAAGCGTGAGACAGTCTGACAATGTCTTGGAAAAGGGTGCTTCAAAGAGGTTTATTCTACCGACTATGCTCAACAGTCTTATGAAAACAATCGCAGGCGCTCGGTCAAGAAATCAAGCTTAACCAAAGAACTAAAGGAAAAGATTCTCCACTATCATAATCAAAAGTTTTCTCCTGAAATGATGGTTATGGCTAAAGGGGTTAACGTGGGAATTTCAACCATTTACTATTGTATTCATAATGGAAAATTGGGATTAATACTAGACTAAAATCAAAAAGCATT
>NZ_VMMS01000093.1:0-7145 GCF_013277315.1 Streptococcus sp. 2106 | reverse complement strand
CTCCCATGATTTACAAGAAAAGCATGACAAGCGATTTCTTTGTGGAGTGGTTCAAAACGCAACTCCTACCTGCTTTGAAGACACCTCATGTTATTGTCATGGGCAATGCTAGTTTTCATACCAAGAACATTTTGGATGAACTCTGCATCCAAGATAAACACTTTTTCTTACCTCTACCACCTTATTCACCGGATTTGAATCCTATTGAGCAAGCTTGGGCTATCTTGAAAAAGAAAGTGACGGATTTATTAAGGGAAGTTCCAACTATTTTTGAATGTTTGGAATGCTTTTTAAAACTAAATGACTATAAAATGAAATAAGAATAGGACAAATCGATCAGGACAGTCAAACCGATTTCTAACAATGTTTTAGAAGTAGAGGTGTACTATTATAGTTTCAATCTACTATATAAAAACGCATAATAGCGAGTGTACAGTGTACCTCAATACTATGCGTTTTATTGTGGGAAGACTTATTGGACTTTCGCTCAAGTAGAGTTTTTACTCAATTTCCTCACTGGATTGGGATTGAAATTCCAATCAATTTCTCTGAGTAGAGTGTCTTGATATTGGCTTCATCAATAGAGTCCTTATCAATTTTACGTTTCAAGAAAAATTCTTGAATGGTTTCGATTTCAGGCTCACGAATAGCACGGTGTTTATTTGAGATGAGGATTTCATAGTGAAGCGGGGCTTGGGTAAAAATAACATCAGTATTTCCTGCTGAGTAAACCTCAACAAGGGTTGCATCGGTACTTTCTAGCTGGCTTTTTACAAGTTGCGAGTGTGAGTTTGTCGTATTGATAAGCTTCATAATATTTCCTCCGATTTTCTAATTCTATTATAGCACTTTTTAAATAAAGTCGCTTGATTTATACTCAATGAAAATCAAAGAGCAAACTAGGAAGCTAGCCGCAGGTTGCTCAAAACACAGTTTTGAGGTTGTAGATAAGACTAATGAAGTCAGTGACCATATCTACGGTAAGGCGACGCTGACGTGGTTTGAAGAGATTTTCGAAGAGTATTAGCTAATCTTATGCTGTTTTTTCCAAGATTGGATAGCCCATTTATGGCTACCACGTTTGAGATTTTCAATAGCCTCGTCAATAGGGAACCAGGCGATATGATTAAAGTCTTCTAGTGGTTTTTGAACTTCTTTGAAAGAAGTCGCTTCATAAAAGTAGGCAGGATTGTAGTAGTAGGTGTCACGGTGACGAGAGTAGAAATATTCGTCAGCTTGTCCATAATAGGTACCAATTTCAGCAGTGAAACCAAGCTCTTCAATCAATTCACGCTTTAGGGCTTCCTGATGATTTTCCCCTGCTTCAATTTCGCCACCTGGTAAGAACCAAGCACCATTAGGAGCTTGAACTAAAACTATTTGTTTTTGTTCAGCGTCAGGGATAACTGCATATACACCGTAACGTGAAACATAGTCTGTATTCGCTTTTTTTTCTCCGAAAGTTGGGTTTGCCATTGCATTTTCCTCATTATCTAGTATCGTTATTATTATCATAATGGACAAAGGGCAAGCTGTCAAGAACTTATAGTTATTTTAGTAAAAAAGAGCAGAAAATTTTCATTTTCTACTCCTTTTCTATAGGATTTATACTTCTTTTTCAGAATTTTTTACTTCAGCTTTTTTGGCAGATTTAATCTGAATGTTTCCCTTGTTAGTCATAACTGCTTTGAGATCTTTTTCGCTTGGATTTTCAAGGTAGTAGTCAGTGATTGCGTCCTCAATATAGTCTTGAATAGTCCGACGAAGTGGGCGTGCTCCCATTTTTGGATCATAACCGAGGTCAACTAATTTTTCCTTGACCTTTTCAGTTACATCTAAATGAATGTTGTTGCTAGAAAGGCGCTTGTTAACATCTGCTAGCATGAGCTCGACAATCTGAAGGAGATTATCTTTGCTGAGAGCCTTAAATTCGATAATACCATCAAAACGGTTCATAAACTCTGGGCTAAAGAAGTTACCGAGTTCACCGAGGACGGAGTTTGTACGTCCTTCTCTAGCAGCACCAAATCCAACGCTGGCTTCGGCTTTTCCAGTCCCAGCATTTGAAGTCATGATAATGATAGCATCCTTGAAGCTAACGGTACGTCCTTGCCCATCTGTCAAACGACCATCGTCCAAGACCTGAAGGAACATATGTATGACGTCTGGATGGGCTTTTTCCACTTCATCCAGGAGAATAAGAGAGTAGGGATTGCGACGAACTTTTTCAGTTAATTGCCCAGCCTCATCGTAGCCAACATAACCTGGAGGGGCACCGACCAACTTAGCCACGCTGTGTTTTTCCATGTATTCGCTCATGTCAAAGCGAATCATGCTGTCAGCAGAACCAAAGAGTTCGATAGCTAGTTGTTTGGAAAGTTCTGTCTTACCGACACCAGTTGGTCCGACAAAGAGGAAGCTTCCAATTGGGCGGTTAGGGGTACCAAGTCCGACACGATTCCGGCGAATAGCCTTGGCAATCTTATCGACTGCATCATCCTGCCCAATAACATGAGACTTGAGATCTTCGGCTAGATGGATGAGTTGAGATTGTTCTTTCTCTTTTAAATCACCAACAGGGATGTTGGTTTTCTGTTCAATAATATGCTCAATGGTTTTTTCACTGATGATTGGAGTATCCTGGTCTGTGACCTTTTTCTTTTGCATTTCCTTATATTTGGCAATCTGGTCACGGAAGTAGGCGGCTTTTTCAAAATCTTCTTCTCGTGTAGCTTGAGACTTGAGATTTTCAGCCTCAATCAAGCGCTGATCAATGACTTTAGGGTCTACAAAATTCAAGGTCAAATTCATCTTAGAACCAGCTTCATCTAGGAGGTCAATGGCCTTGTCAGGTAAGAAGCGATCTTGGATGTAACGATTGGAAAGAGTTGCAGCTGCTTCAATTGCAGCATCGGTATATTGAACGTGGTGGTAGTCTTCGTATTTCTTTTGAATCCCTTTGAGGATAGTGATTGTTTCTTCCACCGTTGGTTCATCAACCTTGACAGGCTGCATACGACGCTCGAGGGCAGCATCCTTTTCAATGATACGGTATTCATTGAGGGTAGTAGCGCCGACCAGTTGCAGTTCCCCACGAGCAAGGGCTGGCTTGAGGATATTTCCTGCGTCCATATTACCATCACTCGCAGAACCAGCACCGACAATTTCATGGATTTCATCGATAAAGAGGATGATGTCCTCACGTTTGCGAATTTCTTCCATGAGTTTTTGCATGCGTTCTTCAAATTGTCCACGGATCCCCGTTCCTTGCACCAAGCTAACCACATCCAGACGGATGACTTGTTTACCTTGGAGTTTATGTGGAACATCGCCATCAACGATTTTCTGAGCTAGACCTTCGACAACGGCCGTTTTTCCGACACCCGGTTCACCGATAAGAACAGGATTATTCTTGGTTCTACGATTGAGAATCTCGATGACACGGATAATCTCATTGTCGCGCCCAATAACGGGGTCAATGTCTCCACGACGGGCAATCTCAGTTACGTTGATACCAAATTCTTCCAGCAGGCCTTTTTCTTGGCTTGCTGGTGGAGTTTGAGCAGAACCACGATTTTGGGAACCATAACCGCCGTTTCCACCGTAACCTCCACCTGATTGGGTTGGGGGAATAGGAGGAGTATTGCTAGAAGGTCTGAAATTGTTTAGGTCATTGAAAAAATCACCAAAGGGATCGAAGTCACGATTGTTCAGATCCGTCATACCTTTGAAGAGGCTATTGTTAGGATCTGTTTTGATAATCTTGTAGCAGTTTTGACAGAGGTCAATTTGTTTTTGTTTTCCATTGAGATTGGTGTAAAGATGAATTGTTGAGTCGTTGATTTTACAGTTTTGACAAAGCATACATCTACCTCATTTCTTTCTTTATCCTGATCTGTTTAAAGGTCAAAAATAGTCAAATTCCTATACTCTCATTATAACAGGATTGGGGTGTAAAGCAAGTAAAAAGATTGCAGCTTTGAGAAGTTGTTACAATGAAAATCATCTTTGTGAATTTGGACTAAAAAAATCCTATTTGTGAGACAAAAAGGATTTTGGTTAGACATGCAGGGGCAATCCCAGCTTGTTTTGTATTAGTAAAGGAGTTCGTAAATCTCCATTGCAATCAAGTCAATGCTGTCGAACGTATAAGTTTCGCGAGCTTCTACGTCACGAAGGGTAAAGATTGAGCCGTTTTCTTCGTCGTGGCTGTACGCAACTTCTGCAACAACAACTCCTTCGCGTTCAAAATTACGTTTTAAATTTCCGCCATCGTTTGCCATTGCTTCAAGGCGGTTGATGATTCTAACCAAATGTGATTCCATTTTGATTCTCCTTCATTTCTTATCGTTACTATTTTACCATAAAGGAGGCCAACTTGACTAGAAAAAAACTAAGATTTCTCGCTAATTCTGCTAGTTTAAAGATTTTTAAATAAATTGGATAAAAGATTTGAATTTTAATTCAATATACGTTATAATCATACAGTATTCTATTTTAGAAAGCAGTGTGACTATGAATTTTTCTTTTTTACCTAAGTATTTATCTTATTTTAACTATGGGGCTGTTGTGACGGTTCTTATTTCTATCTGTGTTGTCATTTTGGGAACCATTTTGGGGGTTGTCTTGGCTTTTGGGCAACGTTCAAAGTTTAAACCGCTTGTTTGGCTGGCCAACTTGTACGTTTGGATTTTCCGTGGGACACCTATGATGGTTCAGATTATGATTACCTTTGCTCTTATGCACATCAATGCTCCGACTATTCAGGTTGGGATTTTGGGTGTTGATCTTTCTCGTCTGATTCCAGGGATTTTGATTATTTCTATGAACAGTGGTGCTTATGTTTCTGAGACTGTTCGTGCTGGGATTAATGCGGTTCCTAAGGGGCAGTTAGAGGCGGCCTATTCTTTAGGGATTCGTCCTAAAAATGCGATGCGGTATGTGATTTTGCCACAAGCAATCAAAAATATTTTGCCAGCATTGGGGAACGAATTTATCACCATTATCAAGGACAGCTCCCTCTTATCAGCTATTGGGGTTATGGAGTTGTGGAACGGTGCTACAACAGTTTCTACAACAACCTATCTATCTTTAACACCACTTTTATTTGCAGCCTTTTATTACTTGATTATGACTTCTATTTTGACAGTAGCCTTGAAAGCTTTTGAAAAACATATGGGACAAGGAGATAAGAAATAATGACAGACACCTTGATAAAAATTGAAAATTTACATAAATCCTTTGGAAAGAATGAAGTATTGAAGGGCATCAACCTCGAGATTAAAAGAGGAGAAGTTGTCGTTATCATCGGTCCTTCAGGGAGTGGGAAATCTACCTTGCTTCGCTCTATGAATTTGTTGGAAGAATCAACCAAGGGGAAGGTTATCTTTGAGGGAGTCGATATTACGGACAAGAAGAATGACCTCTTTGCCATGCGTGAGAAGATGGGCATGGTTTTCCAACAATTCAATCTCTTTCCTAATATGACTGTGATGGAAAATATCACCTTGTCACCTATCAAGACCAAAGGTGAAAGCAAGGCAGTTGCTGAGAAGAGAGCCCAAGAGCTTTTGGAAAAAGTTGGTTTGCCAGATAAGGCAGACGCTTATCCACAGAGTTTGTCAGGTGGGCAGCAACAACGGATTGCCATCGCGCGTGGGTTGGCAATGGAACCAGATGTTTTGCTCTTTGATGAACCGACTTCAGCCTTGGATCCTGAAATGGTGGGTGAGGTATTGGCTGTTATGCAAGATCTAGCCAAGTCAGGAATGACCATGGTTATCGTAACACATGAGATGGGATTTGCCCGTGAGGTGGCAGATCGTGTCATCTTTATGGCAGACGGTGTGGTTGTTGAAGACGGAATACCTGAACAGATTTTTGAACAAACCCAAGAACAACGGACTAAAGACTTCTTGAGTAAGGTTTTATAATCTATTTTAAAATTTCAAGACAAGATTAGTGAAAAGCTCAACCAGAGCTTTTTCTTATAGTTTGAAACTATAAGGTTGGCTAGGAAAGAAGTGTTAGAGGGTACTAGCAGTTTTTGGTATAATGGAAGATATTTGAAAGAAAAGAGAAATGATATGACACAGATTATTGATGGGAAAGCTTTAGCTGCCAAATTGCAGGGGCAGTTGGCTGAAAAGACTGCAAGATTAAAGGAAGAAACAGGTCTAGTACCTGGTTTGGTAGTGATTTTGGTTGGAGACAATCCAGCCAGCCAAGTCTACGTTCGTAACAAGGAACGTTCTGCCCTTGCGGCTGGTTTCCGTAGCGAAGTAGTGCGAGTTCCAGAGACCATTACTCAAGAGGAATTGTTAGACCTGATTGCTAAATACAATCAGGATCCAGCTTGGCATGGGATTTTGGTTCAGTTGCCATTACCAAAACACATTGATGAAGAGGCGGTTCTATTGTCTATTGATCCAGAAAAGGATGTGGATGGGTTCCATCCCTTAAACATGGGGCGTCTCTGGTCTGGTCATCCAGTCATGATTCCTTCGACACCTGCAGGAATTATGGAAATGTTTCATGAATATGGGATTGAATTAGAAGGTAAAAATGCGGTCGTCATCGGTCGTTCAAACATTGTTGGAAAACCCATGGCCCAGCTTCTTTTAGCCAAAAATGCAACAGTAACCTTGACCCATTCACGCACCCATAATCTTGCCAAGGTGGCTGCTAAAGCAGATATTCTGGTGGTCGCAATCGGTCGTGCTAAGTTTGTGACTGCTGACTTTGTCAAACCAGGTGCGGTTGTCATTGATGTCGGTATGAACCGCGATGAAAATGGGAAGCTCTGTGGAGATGTTGACTATGAGGCAGTTGCCCCACTTGCTAGCCACATCACACCAGTTCCTGGAGGTGTAGGCCCTATGACCATTACCATGCTAATGGAGCAAACTTATCAGGCAGCACTTCGGACATTGGATAGAAAATAAGAGAAAAATCGCTGAAGAGAGTGTATTTTCTATAGCTATATCTGAAATGGCAGAAATGAGTATTAAATTTTAGATATAAGATTACAAAAGGAGGTCTGCGCCTCCTTTTTGTTGTATAATCCCGACTTTATCACTTAATTTTCCGCCGACCTTACTTAATCCCTTGGTACATCTGGATTTTCCGACTATTTTTCAACTTTT
>NZ_VMMS01000092.1:0-31249 GCF_013277315.1 Streptococcus sp. 2106 | reverse complement strand
AACACCTGAATGAAGATACTTACGAATCAAGGATTCCCTATCTCCGTCTTCGATAATATTATGTACTAAGGACATCAATCTATCTTGAGGAACCGTATCGAAAAATTTCTCTAGGTCTATATCCACTATCCACTCATAGCCGTCATTTAAGTACTCTAAGAACTTCCTGATGGCTTTTTCACATGACCTATTTGGTCTGAAGCCATAACTCGTATCTGAGAAATGAGATTCACAAATGGGGCTCATGACTTGGACAATGGCCTGTTGAATCATTCTATCCATAACTGCTGGAATTCCTAGTTGACGGATACCTCCGTTTGGTTTAGGAATCTCAACTCTAAGAACTGGTTGAGGCTTATATTTTCTCTGTTTTATCAGCTCCTTAGTCAAGCGCCAGTTTTGTCTGAGATAATTATCCATCTCTTCGATAGTCATTCCATCAATCCCAGCTGAGCCTTTATTGGATTTTACTTGATTGTAGGCTTCCAGCATATTTTCGCGTGATACTATCTTATCTAGCAATTTTGACATGTGCCTATTCCTTTCTTGTTTTGGTGCCTGAGGGACATCTTATATTGGTGAACCTTCATCTAGTCAATACGTGACAGAGTCCAGTTCTATCAGACCGTTCGTTTTACAGACACAAGTAAAGTAGGATTACTTCGATCTGTCGTTTTCTCTTTCTAGCGACAGACCTCAAACAGTCTCTCCCCAGACTGTTTGAGTATTCACCCCTTCGCTCCACTTCCATTACAGAAGTTTCCTCACTACTATGGGTTCGGCTGACTTCTCATGATTCCTTGTTACTACGCTTTCAGCGCTCATGAGACCTCACGGGATAAGTCCTACATCTTTCCTCGTTTATACAAGATATGAGGACGTTAAAAGGTTACAGTGGAAAAAGATAAATCTTAGTTCGAATTCAATTACTCTCGTGATTTACGCATATGGGTTACGACTACCTTTTTGGACTTTAGAGTTTCTGGCCCCCTTATCCGCTATATACGCCTTACTATCACCTTCCTGTTCGTAGAGCCACGATTTCGCTATCCCTTCCTCTGACGATTCTTATTTCCAGTGTCAGACTTAAAACGGTCTATCCCCAGACCGTTTTAATCCGCTACCTCACGATAGTCAGGCTTGGGAATCGCTATTGGGTTCACCGGTAGCAGGTGCCCACCGAGGACTTACACCTCAGATGCACGACATGCCCGTCGTACCAAAAATAGCCCTTCGGATAAAATCCGAGGGGCTAGAAACGTTGTTAAATCAACGGCCGAACTTTTGAATTTCAAGGTTCGGGATAAAATAGTTTACTGAACTACTTTATTTTTTCAAGTTGTAGAATGATTTCAATCCACGGTATTCTGCTACTTCACCAAGTTGGTCTTCGATGCGAAGCAATTGGTTGTATTTAGCGATACGGTCTGTACGTGAAAGTGAACCAGTCTTGATTTGTCCTGCGTTAGTTGCAACTGCGATGTCAGCGATTGTTGAATCTTCAGTTTCACCTGAACGGTGTGATACAACGGCAGTGTAACCAGCTTCTTTTGCCATTTCGATAGCGTCGAATGTTTCAGTAAGAGTACCGATTTGGTTAACTTTGATAAGGATTGAGTTAGCAGCACCTTCTGCAATACCTTTTTCAAGGTAAGAAGTGTTTGTTACGAAGAAGTCATCACCAACCAATTGAACTTTACCACCAAGACGTTCAGTAAGAGCTTTCCAACCGTCCCAGTCATTTTCATCCATACCATCTTCGATAGTGATGATTGGGTATTTGTTTACCAATTCTTCAAGGTAGTCGATTTGTTCTGCAGCAGTACGTACAGCTGCTCCTTCACCTTCGAATTTAGTGTAGTCGTAAACTTTACGTTCTTTATCGTAGAATTCTGATGAAGCACAGTCAAATCCGATAAATACGTCTTTACCAGGAACATATCCAGCAGCTTCGATAGCAGCAAGGATAGTTTCAACTCCGTCTTCAGTTCCTTCGAAACGAGGAGCGAATCCACCTTCGTCACCTACGGCTGTTTCCAAACCACGAGATTTAAGGATTTTCTTAAGAGCATGGAAGATTT
The DNA here is from genome assembly GCF_013277315.1 of Streptococcus sp. 2106. Classification (NCBI taxonomy): domain Bacteria; kingdom Bacillati; phylum Bacillota; class Bacilli; order Lactobacillales; family Streptococcaceae; genus Streptococcus; species Streptococcus sp. 2106. The sequence goes on along the minus strand of NZ_VMMS01000092.1, from coordinate 29,168 downwards.
CAGCACCCCAACGAAGAGCTTCTTTGAATGATGGCGCACCAGCAGGTACAATCATGAATTCTTGGAAAGCGATTGGAGCGTCAGAGTGAGAACCACCGTTGATGATGTTCATCATTGGAGTTGGAAGAACTTTAGTGTTGAATCCACCAAGGTAGCTGTAAAGTGGGATTTCAAGGTAGTCAGCGGCAGCACGAGCTACAGCGATAGACACACCAAGGATTGCGTTTGCACCCAATTTACCTTTGTTAGGAGTACCGTCAAGAGCGATCATAGCACGGTCGATAGCTTGTTGATCACGTACATCGTAGCCAATGATCGCTTCAGCAATGATGTTGTTTACGTTGTCAACAGCTTTTTGTGTACCAAGACCACCGTAACGAGATTTGTCACCGTCGCGAAGTTCAACTGCTTCGTGTTCACCAGTAGAAGCTCCTGATGGAACCATACCACGTCCGAAAGCACCTGATTCAGTGTAAACTTCTACTTCAAGTGTTGGGTTACCGCGTGAGTCTAGGACTTCGCGAGCGTAAACATCAGTAATAATTGACATTTTTTACTCTCCTTATGAGTTAAATTTTTTACACCTCTATAATACCTTAAAAGCCCTCCTTTTTCAAGAAAAAACGTTATCTTTGTGCAAATTTTCCTTAACTTTATAAAGTAATCGCTTTCTTTTGTCTGTTTTATTCTAACTTTTATGATATACTGTTTTCATGACAGATTTATCAAAACAATTACTTGAAAAAGCTCATGGTGGAGCAAAATTAAATCCAGATGAGCAAAGACGCTATCTTGGTACCTTTGAGGAAAGAGTTCTTGGATATGCAGATATTGACACAGCAAATAGCCCTCAGTTAGAAAAAGGTTTTTTATCTATTTTAGAAAATCTTCAGGAAAAAGCAGAGCCACTATTTGTAAAGATTTCACCAACTATCGAATTTGACAAACAAGTTTTCTACTTAAAAGAAGCTAAAGAAACTGATAGTCAAGCTACCATAGTATCTGAAGAGCATACTACTTCTCCCTTCGGTCTGGTTATCCATAGCAATGCACCAGTACAAGTAGAAGAAAAGAACCTTCGACTTGCTTTTCCAAAACTTTGGGAAGGTAAAAAGGAAGAACCTGCCAAAACATCCATCTGGAAGAAATGGTTTAGCTAAATCTTACTCAGACTTAATAAACGCCCAATATTGGCAGCCGTGTGCTCCAAATAGAGACTGGCATTTTTCAAACTATCTTCTAGAGGTTCACTTTTCTCTAAAATAGAAAAAGCAGCTTGGATATTTTCAAATGGTAAGGGAGATAAATCCTCAGCAAGACTACCGCAAATAGCAATAACAGGAACTCCGACAGGGGTTCTTTTTGCAACACCTATAGGTGCTTTACCTGCTAAACTTTGACAATCTAGCCTTCCTTCTCCTACAACAACCAAGTCAGCATGTAAAACTTTCTTATCAAAGTTGATTAAGTTCAAGCAGGTATCAATTCCAGACACGATATTTGCCTGAGCAAAGGCACACAAACCGCCAGCAATGCCTCCACCAGCTCCTGCTCCTTTAATTTGCAATATTGCAGGTGAGACTTTTTCATAAAAGTCTTGGATTGCTTGATCTAGGACTGGAAACATAGTAAGATTTAGGCCTTTTTGCTTGCCAAAAGTGTAAGTCGCACCTTGATGACCACATAAGGGACTCACGACATCTGATAAAATATGAATTTGAACACCTTCAGGAATTTTATAGCGATTTTCTGTTGAAACAGAAGCTAAGTTTAATAAGGATTGACCGGAAGCAGGCAAGACATTTCCGTCCCTATCATAAAATTGATAACCTAAACCAGCAGCAATCCCCAGTCCTCCATCATTACTGGCCGTGCCACCAACACCGATATAAATATCTTTAATCCCTTTAGAAATGAGATGGAGAATCAACTCTCCGATACCACAAGTTTGGATTTGAAGTGGATTTCGTTTCTCTAGCGGAATTTTTCCAAGACTAACCAAGTCAGCTACTTCAAATAGTGCCAGTTCCTCTTTTTGAAAATAGCGCATGGCTTCTTTTTGTCCAAAAGGGTCTGTCACTTGGATCCATTTTTCTTTTAGGTCAAGAGAATGTCGGATAGCATCTACAGTACCTTCTCCCCCATCACCAACAGGGCAGAGGAGATATTCTACATCTGCTATCGATTGTTGGAAGCCTCTTTTTATTGCTTCAGCTACCTGTTGAGCTGTCAAGCTTTCCTTAAACGAATCCGGTGCAATTACAATCTTCATATTTTCCCTCATTCTAAACAGTCAATCAAAGGAAGAACTTCTAAAAAATCCCTCTTGTCAACATGATGTGGTATTTCTTTTTTGAGTACTTCTTTGGCACAAAAAGCGATTCCCAGTCCTGCTGATCTCAACATCAATAAATCATTGGCCCCGTCACCGATTGCAATCGTTCTTTCTTTAGAAAGTTTTAGTTTCTTTCTCCATTTTTCCAGAGTTTCTTTTTTGACCTGGGGACTTATAATTTGTCCAACTAATTTTCCTGTTAAAAGACCTTCTTTGACTTCAAGCTGGTTGGCAGTGAAATAGGCAATACCAAGGGATTTTGCTAATCTCTCCAACTATTGGTATAAATCCACCAGACACCAGACACCAAACCAACTAGGATGCCATTCTTTTGGAGAATAGAGATGAACTCTGGGACATTTAGCGATAGATGAATTGAGTTGAAGACGTTATCAAAGACCAAAATAGGAAGACCTTCCAAGAAGGACACTCTTTTTCTTAAACTGCTTTCAAAGACCAACTCTCCTCGCATTGCCCGACTTGTAAGCTGCGAAATTTCCTCCTCACGGCCTACCTCTCTTCCCAACAAATCAATCACTTCTTCTAGGATTAAGGTTCCATCCACATCCATAACACACAAGCCTTTTACTTGAGACATCAGTTCTCCTCTCTAAACAGCCTAAAAATCGTATGAAGTCTTCATACGATTTTATCTATTAATTAACTAAACTATGGTACAAGTCAAGGTATGACTTGCAGGCTGTATCCCATGAGAAGTCACTCTCCATAGCTTGTTTTTGTAGGTTTCTCCAAATATCTGGATGGTTTCTATACAAGTCCAATGCTGTTTGGAAAGTCCAATTTAACCAGTAAGGTGATAGATTATCAAAGCTAAAACCAGTACCGCTTCCTTCGATTGGATTGAAAGCGCGGACAGTATCTCGCAAACCACCAACTTCATGAACCAATGGCAAGGTTCCGTAACGCATAGCCATCATTTGAGACAAGCCGCATGGTTCAAAACGACTTGGCATGAGGAAGAGGTCACAGGCAGCGTAGATTTCTTGAGCAAGTTTGACATCAAAAGTGATATTTGCTGATAGCTTGTCTGGGTATATCTGAGCAAACCATGAGAAAGCTCCTTCAAAGCCTGGATCTCCAGTTCCCAAAAGAACAATCTGAACATCATTTTGCAAGATATGGTGAAGACTTTCGACCACCACATCAAAACCTTTTTGACGTGTCAAACGAGAAACAATTCCCACCAGTGGAACGTCAGCTCTAACTGGCAAGCCAACTCTTTCTTGCAATTTTGCCTTGTTTTTGGCTTTCCCAGACAAATCTTCCTGATTAAAATGATAGTCTAAAAGAGCATCCGTCTGAGGATTATAAAGGTCAGCATCAATCCCATTCACGATACCAGATACTTTACCAGACTCCATTCTAAGAATCTGATCCAAGTTACATCCGAATTTACTGGTCATAATTTCCTGAGCATAACTAGGTGAGACGGTTGAAACACGATCCGCATAGAGAATACCTGCCTTCATCCAGTTCAGACAGTTGTTCCAGCGAAGGGTACCGTCAGCATAACGTTCAAAGCCAACTCCAAACAAGTCCCATAACATTCCTTCTGAAAATTGTCCTTGGAATTCCAAATTATGAATGGTTAAAACAGTTTTTATTCCTTGATAGGCTTGAATCCAACGGTATTTTTCCTTTAACAAGAAAGGAATCATGGCTGTATGGTAATCATGAACATGGAGAAGGTCAGGAATAAAGTCAATCCTTTCCATAGCCTCAATGGCAGCAAGTTGGAAAAAGGCAAAGCGCTCTCCGTCGTCAAAATCACCGTAAACATGACCACGGAAGAAATAATATTGGCTGTCAACAAAGTAGAAGGTTACACCATTTAATACTGTTTTCTTAATTCCACAATACTGTCTGCGCCAACCGACGCTCACCTCAAAATGAAGAACATCTTCAATCTGATTTCCAAATTTAGCCTCTACCATGTCATAGTAGGGTAAAATCACTGCAACTTCATGTCCCGCTTTTACAAGTGATTTAGGAAGAGCGCCAATGACGTCTCCCAAACCACCTGTTTTTGAAAAGGGTGCACCCTCTGCTGCTACAAATAAAATTTTCATGAATGAATATCCTCTGTTACTTTGCTACCTTTCTTAACGACAACTGGATGTTCTGCAGTTCCTCGAATCACAACACCAGGCTCAACTTCAACACCCTTGTCCAAGATAGCATATTCTACCTGAGCTCCTTCTCCAATCACAACACGAGGGAAGAGTAGGCTATCTTTAACCAGGCTATCCTTATGGATATGAATATTACGTGATAGAACAGAATTAGCCACTTGACCTTCAATGATACTACCAGACGCAAACTGAGAAGTACTTACCTTAGATGTATTAGCATAGTAAGTTGGTTCTTCGTTCTTAACCTTTGTATAAATCTTTTGGTTTGGTGAGAAGAGAGAATAGAATTTCTGTGATTCAAGCATATCTTTATTAGCTTGGTAATAAGACTCTACAGAGTGAATATTGGCTAGGTAGCCTGTGTACTCGTAGGCGAAAGCTCCCTCTTTTGCAGCCAAATCACGTAAAACATAACGCAATTTCTCTGGATGTTCTTTTTTAGCTTCTTCTTCCAAGCGTTCAATCAACCACGGTGTATCAACGACAAAGATATCTGTAGACATATTGAACGTTTCAGCTGTTGACTTGCTATCAAAGAGTTTATGAGAAAGAACATGGTCTGTTTCATCCACTTCTAAGATTGCATTTACTTCTGAAATATCTTTCTTAGCTAGTTTTTTATAAACTACAGTGATAGGCCCTTTTGTTGTACTATGTAGATGGAAAACTTGGTTCAAATCAATGTTAATCAAGACATCGCAGTTGAGGGCAACCGTTTGGTTTGATCCAGAGCGTTTTAAATAAGTAAGAAGCTGTTGGTAGTATTCTTTTCCTACTGTGCTACTCTCCACACGAGTATTGTAAATACCTAGATAATAGTGACTGAGAAGGGTTGATAAGCCCCACTCGCGTCCTGAACGAATATGGTCAAAGACTGAGCTGATATTATCCTGCTGGAAAATACCAAAGACACTACGAACACCTGCATTAGCAAGGCTTGAAAGTGGGAAGTCAATCAAACGATATTTCCCACCAAATGGCAAACTTGCTACTGGACGGTGGTCTGTCAATGTCGACATATCGTGAAAACCAACTGTGTTTCCTAAAATGGCAGAATATTTATCAATCTTCATCTGTTGCTACCCCCACTACTTCATTATATCCTACAACTTGTACTTCATCTGTTCCATCAATTTCGACACCGTCAGAAATAATCGCACCTTCACCAATAATGGCACGTTTAATCTTAGCTCCTTGACCAATGATAGCTCCACTCATGATAACTGAATCAACAACTTCCGCTCCTTCGCGAACTTGCGCGCCTGTTGAAAGGATAGAATGTTTAACAGTTCCATCAACGAAACATCCGTCTACAACTAATGAGTCTTCCACATCAGCATTTGCTCCGAGGAAGTTTGGTGGTGAAATCAAGTTTCTTGAGTAAATCTTCCATTGACGGTTACGACTATCCAAGGCATTTTCTGGAGAAATATACTCCATGTTCGCTTCCCAAAGTGACTCAATAGTACCGACGTCTTTCCAGTAACCGCTAAATTCATAGGCATAGACACTTTCACCTGACTCAAGGTAATTTGGAATGACATTTTTACCAAAGTCTGACATATCGACATTGCTCTTTTCAGCAGCGACTAACATATTGCGGAGACGCTGCCAATCAAAGATGTAAATACCCATAGAAGCTTTTGTAGATTTAGGTTGAGCTGGTTTTTCTTCAAATTCTACAATACGATTGTTAGCATCTGTGTTCATGATACCAAAACGGCTAGCTTCTTTCAGAGGAACATCAAGAACTGCTACTGTCAAACTAGCATTATTATCCTTATGAGACTGGAGCATAGCATCGTAGTCCATCTTATAGATATGGTCACCCGAAAGAATCAAAACATACTCAGGGTTGACACTGTCGATATAATCAATGTTTTGGTAAATAGCGTGGCTAGTCCCCTCAAACCAACGATTTCCTTCACTTGCAGAATATGGTTGAAGGATAGAGACACCAGAATTAATCCCATCTAGACCCCAACTTGAACCATTCCCGATATGGTTGTTGAGAGCAAGTGGTTGATACTGGGTGATGACTCCAACATTGTGAATACCTGAGTTGGCACAGTTTGAAAGAGCAAAGTCAATGATACGGTAGCGCCCACCAAATTGCACAGCTGGTTTTGCGATGCTTTGAGTGAGTTTACCGAGACGAGTTCCTTGCCCACCAGCAAGAATCAAAGCTAACATTTCATTCTTCATTTTCTACTCCTTTTTGGTTTTTACTTGTGACAGTTTTATCAGATTTCAAGCGGCGTTTGATTTTCCAAACACTTGCTCCCATAGCCGGTAGGGTAAAGGTCAAGGTCTGCTCATAATCTTTCCATAGTCCTTCTTGCGTTTGAACAGTTTGATTATGTTCTTTCCAAACGCCTCCCCACTCTTCTAACTCAGTATTCCAGACTTCTTCATAAATCCCTGCAACAGGCAGACCGATTGTAAAATCTTTTCGTTCAACAGGTGCCATATTAAAGACGCAGACTAGCATGTCGCCCTTCTTACCCTTACGGATGAAGGAAAGAACACTCTGGTCTCGATTATCCGCATCAATGATTTCAATACCATCATAGCTGGTATCGATTTCCCACAGACAGCGATGATCTTTGTAAAACTGGTTTAGCTGAGAAGTGAAATACTTCATCTTAGCATTCATAGGGTCTTCTAGATTAGACCATTCCAACTGCTCTTCAGATCTCCATTCTAGGAATTGGCCGTATTCACTACCCATGAAGAGCAATTTCTTACCAGGGTGACAAATTTGGTACGTATAGAGATTGCGCAAGCCTGCGAATTGATTATAGCGATCTCCCCACATCTTGTGCATCATACTCTTCTTGCCATGAACAACTTCATCGTGTGAGAATGGTAGGAGATAATTCTCCTTGAAGACATACATAAAGCTGAAAGTCACTAGGTTAAAGTCGTATGTACGATAAATCGGATCTTCTTCATAGAAACGGAGAATATCATTCATCCAGCCCATATTCCATTTGTAGTCAAAGCCAAGACCATCTGAATCCTTTGTATCAGTAATCTGAGTAGCTGATGAACTTTCCTCAGCTATCATCATCACATCTGGATGAGCTAGTTTAATGACATCATTCAAGCGTTGAAGGAAATAATATCCTTCATAGTTGAGATTACCGCCATCTTTATTCGGTGTCCATGGGGCATCATCGTAATCTAGATAGAGCATGTTGCTAACCGCATCCACGCGAATACCGTCCAAATGGTAAAAGTCAATCCAAAACTTAATGCTAGAAATCAAGAAGGACTGGACTTCATTCTTCCCAAGGTCGAAATTGAGTGCTCCCCAACCATAGTTATGAGCCTTATTATGGTCCTGATACTCAAAAGTCGGTGTCCCATCGTAATAGGCTAAGGCATCATCATTAATAGTGAAGTGACCAGGTACCCAGTCCACAATAATCCCAATATTGTTTAAGTGACATTCCTCAACAAAATCTTGAAACTCTTCAGGACGACCATAGGCATGCTCTAAAGCAAAGTAACCCATAAGCTGATAGCCCCAACTCAAACCGAGAGGGTGAGACATCAAGGGCATAAACTCAATGTGAGTATAGTTCATCTCAACTAGGTAAGGAATGAGTTCATCTTTCAATTGAGCAAAACTATAGGGACTACCGTCTGGATTTCTCTTCCAAGAGCCAGCATGAACCTCGTAAATATTGACAGGACGCTCTTCAAAGCTTAAGCGTTTTCTACGGGCTAGCCAGAGTCTATCCTTCCATTTTTTCTCTGGAATCTCTGTTAAAATCGCTCCAGTACCAGGTCGTGCCTCATACCGTACAGCCAAAGGATCAATCTTCATAAGCTGATGACCATTTGCACGTGTGATATGGTACTTGTAAATTTGGCCTTCTTGAGCAAAACTGGTAAAGACTTCCCAGACTCCAAATTCATTCCGTTCCATCGGAATTTGATTTTCAACCCAATTGGTGAAATCCCCTACCAAGTGAACTGCCTGAGCATTGGGTGCCCAAACTCGGAAAGTATAGCCAGACTCACCATCTTTTTCTTCCCTATGCGCTCCCAGATAATGCTGGAGGTGAAAATTCTCACCTGTCATAAAGGTGCGCAATGCTTCTCTTCTATCCATATACTCCCTTTCTGCTGTAAGCGTTTTCTGTGTTTTTATTATACTACTTTTTTAGAGAAGATTCAAGTAAATTACTATACTTCTTTAAAATTATTTTGAAAATCTACAAAAAGTTCACTTTCTCGTTCAATTGTAAAGCAATATTTTTTCAAAAAAATGTGAAAACACCTTTCTTTTCTCTACTATAATACCAAAAAGTTCGTATTTTTCTATGATTATTATTGTTTTATAGCAAAAAAATAAAACCAGGAAAACAATTTCCTGATTTTACACGTTTGATGAAAATATTTATCAAATTTTCTATACAAGTGAGTTATCAACTAAGTTCTTTCTATTCGTTCACTTCCAATGATGTGTTAGAATAGCGAGATAGATGGTCTTTATAAAACACTCAAGACAGCTAGACTAATATCATCTAACACATTATCTTCTTTTGAACGACTATTAGTTACCAACATAGCTAAATTTCCTGCATTTTCAAATTGATAGGGTTCTGATTTAGCATTCACAACAACCAAGAGGTGTTCTTTCCCATGAACTTCATAGATAAGGCAGCCGCTATGTTCAATCGCAGAATGCACAAAGACATGATGGTAAATTTCATCATAGCTAGAGTAAGAAAAGGCACCAGTTTTTGTCTTCAATCGGATGACTTGACGGATAAACTCAATACTGTCTTGACGCTCATTGATCAAATCCCAGTTGACTTGGTTCACACTGTCAGGAGCATTATAGCTATTCATCGCACGCTCTCTATCATCATGGGTCAACTCACCATTCTCACCAGTCGCAACCAGTTTGGTACGACCAAATTCTTGACCGATTTCCATAAAGGCCATCCCTTGCATGAGTAGGTTCATAGCTGTGGCTGTCTCGACCTTGCGCATGATTTGTTCTGAACTTTGGTTTGGATGAAGGGTTGCCAATAAATCGTGAAGATTGTAATTGTCATGGGCTTCCACATAGTTAAGCACTTGATTTGGATGTGTATAGGTTCCTAATTCACGACTGCCTAGGATTGCTTTAGCAAGAATTGGCTCTGTCGCAGCACCGCTGACAAAACCTGACTTGATAGCACCATAAACTTCTCCACCTTTGACAGCATCACGCTGATTGTCATTAAAGAAACCAATATTTGGCATTTCGTAGGCGTTGTCTTTCTTAGCCTTATCATAAGGTGCAAGACCTGTTCCCATGTCCCAACCTTCTCCATAGAGGATAATGTTAGGGTCGATTTCATCTAAGCTTTGACGAATCATCTGCATAGTCTTGACATCATGAATCCCCATTAAGTCAAAACGGAAGCCGTCAATATTGTATTCCTGAACCCAGTATAGAAGAGAATCAATCATATACTTGCGGAACATTTCGTGTTCACTGGCTGTTTCATTTCCAACGCCTGTTCCATTCTGGAAGGTACCGTCTGGATTCATACGATAATAGTAATCAGGGACAGTTGTTTGGAAAGGTGCATCAACAACTGAGAAGGTATGGTTATAGACCACATCCATAATAACACCAATACCCGCATCGTGGTAAGCTTGAACCATGGTCTTCAAATCACGAATAACCTGAGCTGGGTCGTCTGGATTAGTTGAAAAACTAGTTTCTGGCGCGTTATAGTTTTGTGGGTCATAACCCCAGTTGTAGGTTACATTCCCATCCTCATCGTATTCTTTGTGACGGTCTGCAATTGGTTGCAACTGAACATAATTGTAGCCCAGCTTCTTGATGTAATCAAAAGCAGTTGCTTGGCCGTACTGGTTAACTGTTCCAGTCTGTGCAGCACCTAAGAAAGTTCCTCGAAGATGTTCATCCACACCTGAGGTCGGTGATTTGGTCAAATCACGAATGTGCATTTCACAAATAACTGCCTTACATGGATTTGCCAAGCGCCAAGTAGCCTCTGAACCGTGCTTGACCTCGAAGTTTGCAACTTGCTTTTCTTCATGGCTCAGGATAGCTGAACGTTTGCCATCAGGACTGGTCGCGATGGTATAGGGATCGCGTGTCACTGTTTGGTGGTGAGGGAATTGGACTTGATACTGATAAGCCTTACCAGTCAAATCTTCCTCAACATCCAAACTCCAGACACCGATTGTATTGTCCTTGTGATTATAAGAGTAGCTATTGCCTCTCTCCATCTCAAAGGTCTTCCAAACAGGAGCATCATTAGCAGCTGATTCATAAACGACAACCTGCACTTCTGTCGCTGTTGGAGCCCAGAGAGCAAAACGAGCCTGATTGTCCTCTACACGGCAACCCAATTCCCCTTGGTAGCCCCAGTGGTGGTCGAAACTAGCGCTATTGATAGCCTTGTCAAAAGCAAAAGGATTTTGATTTTTATAGAAAGGACTTGCAATTGCAGGATTTTCAGAATAATAAATTCTATCATCGCCTTCCAAAATCCAGACCTCTGTTAAGAGGGGATAGTGATTAAAACGGATAGCATATTCTTTACTAGTTTGGCCTGTGTGAACCACAAAATTCAAGCTTTCTAAGGGATGAGCACTTGGGTGTTCAAAGCTAAATAAGGCTCCAAAATAATCTTCTTGGTAAGTTAGTAAATCAATTCGTTGATCCTTACTCTTTACAAAAGAGCAAGTGTCGTATTCACCATTCTTGCGATGGTAATGAATGCGCATAGGGTAGTTATACATTTTTATTTTTCCTTTTTACTTTTTAATTCGTTTCTATTTCACTAATAAATTCTTGACTAATCTCGTCTCGATTGACAAAAAATTCGATGTGATGATGGCAGACTTGAAGTTCAACTGGGGTATCTCCTCCATATTCCCCATCTAGGTTCAGCATAAATGGTTCTTGGTCATCTAAAACTTCTAAACGTAGTTTGCTAGTTTTAAGGTATTCGATATTGACGTCTGAGACATGCTGACCACCATTAATGGCCTGTATCAATAAGCCCAACATATCAAATAGCTTGTCTGTCTTGACCAAAATCAGAGTAAAATTACCATCGTCTAACTTGGTATCAGGCGCTAACTGCTCAAACCCTCCAATGGAATTGGTCAAGGCAACAAAAATCAAGGACACCTCTCCTTCAAAGACCCCCTGATCGTGTGTGATTCTCACTGGACGAACCTTGGTCTTAGGAAACATTTCAATGCCTTTAGCAACATAGGCAAAATAACCAAGACGCGTCTTGACTTCACTTGGAACACTGTAAGTCAATTCGGTTAAGGTTCCAGCAGCGGCAATATTAATAAAATATTTGTCGCCAAAAGCTCGTCCAATATCCATATGAATGGTCTCATTTTTAGCAATAATCTGAGCAGCCGCAACAGGATCACCCATTGGAATTTTTAGGGCACGCGCATAATCATTAGTCGTACCTGTTGGGATGATAGCAAGCCGAGGTCTCTTATCGAGCGAGGCAACCCCATTGACTACCTCATTAATTGTTCCATCACCACCTGCAGCAATAATCAAATCAAAACCAGCTTTGGCTGCTCTCTCAGCTTCTTTTTGTGCCGAAAGAGGTTCTGGAGTCGTTTGAAAGGCACTGGTTTCATAGCCAATATTTTCCAAAACATCCAGCACTTCTGCTATATTTTTCTTGATAATTTCCTGCCCTGAGGTTGGGTTATAAATTAAACGCGCACGTTTTCTTTCTTCTGTCATTGTTACAAACTTTCTAGCCAAGCTTCATCTCGAACTTCGATAGCAAGTTCTTGCGCCTTTTGAAGTTTACTTCCAGCATCTGCTCCTGCCACGACGAGGTCGGTCTTTTTAGACACACTGCCTGTCACTTTGGCCCCCAGACTTTCGAGTTTACTTTTAGCTTCTGAGCGCTTGAGCCGTTCCAATTTTCCAGTCAATACCACTGTCAAACCTGACAAGGCTGCATCCGCTACTACAGTTTGACCTTTATAATCCAGATTGACCCCAGCTTCTTTCAATTCTCTGAGGAGAATTTCAGAGCCTTCTGTCGCAAAATAAGTCTGGAGACTCTTGGCAATCACGCCACCCAGACTTTCAATACTAGCCACTTCGTCTGGATCTGCCTGAGCCAAATTTTCGATTGAGTGGAAATGTTGGAGTAAGAGCTGGCTGGCCTTACTACCGACATGGCGAATTCCCAAACCAAACAAGAGTTTTTCGGCTGAATTTCCCTTAGATGCTTGGATGGCCTGATACAGTTTAGAAGCAGATTTTTCCTTGACCCCTTCTAAAAGGAGGAAATCCTCTTCTTGTAATCGGTAAATATCCGCCACATCCTTGACTAAATTGGCAGCAAATAATTTCTCAACTACTGATGGTCCAAGGCCTGTAATATTCATGGCATCTCGAGAGGCAAAGTGAATCAAACCTTCCATGATTTGGGCAGGACAACGCGGATTGATACAACGCAGGGCCACTTCATCTTCAAAGTGCAACAAGTCAGAGTTACAACTTGGACAGTTTGTAGGGATATCCAGTTTCTCTTCAGAAACCCGTTTGGACTCTACCACGCGTAAAACAGCAGGGATGATGTCACCAGCCTTATAAACTATGACCATGTCATCTTTACGGATATCTTTTTCAGCAATATAATCCACATTGTGCAGAGTTGCACGGCTAACAGTTGTACCAGCTAGTTGTACAGGTGTTAGATTTGCAGTTGGGGTTACAACACCCGTACGGCCAACTGTCCAGTCAACTGACAAGAGTTGAGCTTCTTTTTCCTCAGCAGGAAACTTGTAGGCTACTGCCCACTTTGGAGCCTTGACGGTAAAACCGAGTTCTTCTTGGTTTGCTAGGTCATTGACCTTGATCACCACCCCATCGATATCATAGGGAAGATTGTCCCGTTCCTCTTCTACTTCTTGGATAAAATTCCAAATCTCATCCATGCTTTCAGCCAGAATTCGTTTAGAATTGACTACAAAACCAAGTTGTTCTAGGTGCTTCAAAACCTTTTCTTGGCTGTCGCGAGTTGAAGGGCTGGCTTCCTGATAGAGGAAAGTGGCAAGATTACGCTTGGCAACTACTGCTGTATCCAGCTGTCGCAGGGTTCCTGCCGCTGCATTACGAGGATTGGCAAATTCAGGCTCTCCATTTTCTTGGCGAGCTTGATTAACCTGGTCAAAAGAAGCGCGTGGCATGTAACATTCCCCACGAACTGTAATATCAAGTTCTTCTGGCAAGGTCAAAGGAATGTCCTTAACACGTTTGAGATTTTCTGTGATATTTTCTCCAATAGAACCATCACCACGTGTTGCCCCAGCAACTAAAATCCCCTTTTCATAAGTAAGAGAGATAGATAAGCCATCGATTTTCAGCTCACAAATATAGGTTGGATGAGCCACTTCCTTACGAACGCGCGCATCAAAAGCTTCAAGCTCCTCACGTGAAAAAGCATCCTGCAAACTATAAAGAGGATACTGATGACTGTATTTTTCAAAACCATCTAAAATCTTGCCACCAACACGATGGGTCGGACTGTCTGCTAGCACTTGATCTGGATAGGCAGTTTCTAACTCAACCAACTCTCGGTAAAGGCGATCATACTCACTGTCTGAAACCGAGGGATTATCGCTGGTATAGTACTCAGCCGCATAGCGATTGAGCAAGGCGACTAACTCATTCATTCTTTTATTCATAAAACCATTTTACCATAAAACAAGCCCTCCTCACAAACGAGAAGGGCGGAAAAAACACTTAGATTGGAATTATTTTTAAAACTCAAGCAACCTTATATAAATTTTTCAAAATGAGTTCGAACATAAATAAACGATATACAAGACAAGATGATAACACCACTTCCAATTATCAGGAAAGAAGAGAGATGTACACTTGGCAAGACTGTCATAAATCCTTTTGCAATAGGCATAAATAGAATAGCTAAGGTAAAAATTGTACTCAGTACTCTCCCAAGAAATTCGCTCCCAATCTTGGTTTGTACTTGAGTAAAAAAGTGAATATTAAAAATCGTCATAAACAATTCACAAACTAAATTTCCAGAAAAGGAAAGAAAAGTTGGAAGTGGTAATCCCATCATAAAAACTCCGACACCTGTCAAAGCCAGTAAAATCAAAAGATTATAAACATTAGCTTTAATTTTACTAGCTAGAAGAGCCCCAATGATGGAACCAATAGCCCCCATAGTTAAAATACTTGCATAGGCTCCTTCTGACCCGTAAAGCTGATTCGAAAAGGGAAGTAGAAATTCAAAAGCGGCAAAAAAGAAATTAACGCTGGAAGCTACCAGCAAAAGGAAGAAAATTTCTTGCTGATGCCAGATATAGTGTAACCCATCCTTGATATCTACAAAAATATCTCTCCCAGTAAAAGCCTTTTTCTCTTGAATTTTTGCTTCCTCTTTTGGAAGAAAAGCCACTAGAACAAAAGCAATGAAAAAAGTCAGCGAGTCTAGCAGTAGTGTCATATGGAGACTTGCAAACTGTAAAACAAGGAAGGAAAGAACAGGAGAGCTAACACCTACAACCTGCAAAACCAGCTCTAAGCGAGAATTATAGATCACAATCTCATCTTTCTCAACAACCTCAGTTATAATGGCTTTATTGGCTGTACGAGAAAAGGCAAATGCAACCGCCTGAACAATATTGGCAACAATCAAAGCTCCAATCATCCAGCTGTCATTTCTTATAAAAGAAATAGCCAGACAAAGAATCCCACAAACAAGGTCCGTCGTCATTAAAATCTTACGACGAGAAAAACGGTCTGAAATGACTCCGCCAAATGGGTTGACGAGAATGGATGTGACGAGTTCAGAAATCTGATACATTCCTAAAACTGTCTGTCCGATAGTTCCCATGGAAGCCAACCAGACACTATTGCCATAATCATAGAGCATATTCCCTATCCTGTTAACAGCTCCACGGCTAATCAACTGTACTGCATAGCGATTCATATAAAAACTCCTCTCAAATTTTGAAACTATTGTATCAAAACCGAAAGGAGCTTTTTATTTTTTCCCTTATTTGGGAAAATTAATCTTTGACAAATTTTTCGTAGTGTTCCTGATAGTAGGCTACTTGCTCTGGAAGACCTAGCACATCAAAAATATGCATGGCCTCTTGCATTTGGCTACAACCTTCTTTACACTTTCCTTTTTGATATAAGGCAAAACCTTTTAAATAATGGAAAACATTACGCTCATAAAGCTTAATACCTTTACCAATAATCTTCTCTGTATAAGTCTCGAAATAGCTTGCATTGTCAAAAGAAAGATGCTCTAAACAATGCTGGTAACAATTGAGGGCCAAAATCAACACTAATCTCTTATGGCGACCAATCTCTTGGTAAAATTCCTCCCTCTCCATGACTTCTCTACCAATCCGAGTGACATAGTCCACATCGTAGAAACTATAGAGGTTCCCGAAAAGAATCAACTCATACATGGTCCATTCTTCTGTTTTGAAGAGATAATCTGCTACCTTATCCAAATCATCCTGCTTCATATCATAACTCGCATCTCTTTGACAAATCAGACCTTGTAGCAAAATCCAGTTCAGCTCAAAATAAAGGGGAGTCGTCGAACTCTTAGCCTTTTCAAGTTGTTCTTCTTGAAGCTTTTGAAAACCTGCAATATCATTTGAGTAGTAAAGTGGGATAATCTGTGCCATCATAGCAACATGTTCATGATTTTGAAAATCCCTAGCCTTGTCCATGAAATTTTCAATGGTCACATGAATATTATCCAAAATTTCAAAAAAACGTGAGACTGCTAGGTCAGATTCCCCAAGCTCAAAGCGAGATAACTGAGAGGTTGAACAGGACTCGCCTGCTGCTTCCTTTAAAGAATAATTTCCACTTGTTCGAAATTCACGAAATACTTTTCCAAGATGTTCCATCTTTACACCTGCTCTGATAATTCTTCCCACTCAAGCATAGCTTCTTCCTGACGGTGGCTGATTTTGTCCAGCTCAGCCTGCAATTCCATCAGTTTGTCGGCATCGTTTGTTTCCAACATTTGTTCAGAAATGGCTTGGCTTTGACTTTCTAGCTCTTCAATTTCAGCTTCTAGACTTTCGATTTGTCGCATGAGCTTACGAACTTCTTTTTGACTTTCTTTCTGAGCTTGATAGTCATTAACTGGGCTTGCTTCTTTTGCTTGATTGCTGGTTGAAGCTTCCTCTGTCAGACCGACTTCCATTTCAGCCTTTTTATCGACATAATAATCGTAATCTCCCAAGTAAAGAGTCGAGCCATTCTCAGACAATTCCAGTACATGAGTTGCCACACGATTGATAAAGTAACGGTCGTGGCTGACGAAGAGAAGAGTTCCATCGAAGTCAATCAAGGCATTTTCCAACACTTCCTTGCTATCAATATCCAAGTGGTTGGTTGGCTCGTCCAGAATCAAGAAGTTGTTGTTTTCCAAAGACAATTTAGCCAAAAGCAAACGTGCTTTCTCGCCACCAGACAGCATGCCAACTGATTTTTTGACATCATCTCCTGAGAAAAGGAAGGCACCTAGACGGTTACGGATTTCAACTTCTGGTGTCAACTTAAAATCATTCCAGAGTTCATCCAGTACAGTATTACTTGGTGTCAGCTTGCTTTGGGTCTGGTCATAGTAACCAACCTCAACATTAGCGCCAAAGCGCTTTTCCCCCTTGATAAAAGGAATCTGGTCCACAATAGACTTGATAAAGGTTGACTTGCCGATACCATTTGGACCAACGATAGCGACAGCATTCATCTTACGAAGATCTAGGCTAATCGGTTGTGACAGGACTTCCCCATCATAGCCAATAGCTGCATTTTCAACAGTCAATACAACATTACCAGACGTTTTTTCAGACTGGAAGGTCATATTGGCTGATTTCTTGCCAGCTTCAGGCTTGTCCAAACGCTCCATTTTTTCTAGTTGTTTACGACGGGATTGGGCGCGTTTGGTCGTTGAAGCACGGACTAGATTGCGATTGACAAAGTCTTCCAGAGCAGCGATTTCCTTTTGTTGCTTTTCATAGTTTTTTGCTTCAGTAGCTAGCTTCTGCTCCTTCAACTCAACAAAACGAGAGTAATTCCCCACATAGCGATCCAAGGAATGCTTGGTCAAATCCAGCGTAATCGTCGCAACCTTATCCAAGAAATAACGGTCGTGGCTGACGATAATGAGGGCGCCGCTATAGTTTATCAAATAATTCTCTAGCCAGGCGATGGTTTCAATATCCAAGTGGTTGGTTGGCTCGTCCAAGACCAAGAGATTTGGCTTTTCAAGAAGCATTTTGGCCAGCGCCAGACGGGTATTTTGACCACCAGAAAGCTCAGCAATTTTCATCTGCCACATAGACTCGTCAAACTTGAATCCATTCAAAATCGCTCGAATATCAGCTTCATAAGTGAAACCACCTGCTTGGTGAAAATTTTCAGATAAGCGGTCGTAATCTGACATCAGTTTATCCAAATCCTCACCAGACTTTTCACCCATCTCCAGCTCCATCTGACGCAGTTGTTTCTCAGTCCGACGCAAATCATCAAAGACATGAAGCATTTCATCGTAGATAGTGTTTTCAGATTCAAAACGGCTATCTTGGGCTAGGTAAGACAGAGAAATATCTTTTTTCTTATTGATTTCTCCGCTAGTTAGCTCCTCTTCTCCAACTAAAATCTTCAAAAGAGTAGACTTACCTGCACCATTTTTCCCAACAAGGGCAATCCGATCTCGTTCATCAACTTGCAGGTTGATATTATCGAAAAGAACCTCTCCTGCAAAAGAACGTTCAATTTTATTAGCTTGTAAAATAATCATACAAGTAGTATAGCATGTTTCCCTAAGGCATTCAAGATAATGGTAAGTATTTTAGTGAAGGGTTTGTAACATAAAGTAAATTATGTAAAATTTATGTTAGATTCCTTCGCTATCTTGTTGGACTTTCTAACCAGCTAATCTTGCTTCAAATAGTTATCGCACAAGTCTATTATTTAATTCTTTTCATTATATACGTACGTATAGCAAATTGAAATAAGATGAGAACAAATCGATTGGGAAAGTAAAATTAATTTCTATAAATGTTTTAGCAATTGTTTCGTACTATTTTAGATTCAGTCTACTATATATACAATATTTTCGGAACATTCAACTTTTTAACTCTATTTATTACTAGATTTCATAATTAAAAAGCCTACCGACCAAGCTAGAAAGCTTGATACAATAGGCTTTTTAAAGACTGATTATTTAACAGCGTCTTTAAGAGCTTTACCAGCTTTGAATGCTGGAACTTTAGAAGCTGCAATTGTCATTTCTTTACCAGTTTGTGGGTTGCGACCTTTACGTTCTGCACGCTCACGAACTTCAAAGTTACCAAAACCGATCAATTGAACTTTTTCACCAGCTGCAAGATAGTCAGCTACTGCTGCAAATACAGCTTCAACTGCTGCTGCTGAGTCTTTCTTAGTCAATTCTGTAGCTTCTGCTACTTTAGCGATCAAATCTTGTTTGTTTGCCATGTTAACGATTCCTCCAAATAATTTCTAATTAACAAATATAATCATATCCTAAAATCCCTTTTAGGTCAAGTTAAAAACGCTATTTCTTCCCATTTTATTTATTTTTTAGGAATGGTAACGTACCAAAATAGCCCACGCATTCTCACCCGTGTGAGTTTGAATAATGGAACCTGTTTCTAAAACAGAAATTGGCTTTTCAACATAAGCTTGTAAGCTTTCTTTCATCTCTTTTGCCCAATCAGCACTACCAGAATATGAAATTCCAATCTCTGCTACAGAATGTTCAGAAAGCGATGTTATCAACTCATCTAACCATTTTTTAAAAGTTTTAGCACCACGACCTTTAACCATTGGCTGCAATTCATGGTCTTTCATTTGCATGACAACACGGATATTGAGAAGGGAGCTCAACAATCCAGTTACACGGCCAATTCGTCCACCTTTGACAAGATTTTCCAAAGTTGAAACGCCAATATAAAGTTCTGTGTTGTTTTTAACCTCTTCTACATGAGATAAAATTGTCTCCATGTCTTTGCCTTCTTGTGCTAATTTAGCAGCTTCGACAACTTGGAATTTCAAGGCTTGGTCAGTGAAGGAACTATCGATAACTGTCACATCGGCAGTAGATAAACTAGCACCTTGGCGCGCTGCTTCTACAGTCCCCGAAAGAGCATGGGACATATGAATAGCAAGAATCTGGCTACCATCCTTGCATAGGTTTTCAAACACTTCAGCAAAGACACCTACAGGCGGCTGGCTTGTTTTCGGAAGATTCTTAGCTTCTTGCATCAAGTGAAGAAATTTACCTTCTTCTTTCAAATCAGCATCAGAATAAACAACATTATCAATCATTACAGATAATGGAACAATTGTAATATCTAATTGCTTTACTAGTTCAGGTTCAATAGTAACAGATGAATCGGTTACAATCTTAATTTTTGTCATAGTATCAATCTTTCTATTTTAGGATTCAGATTGGTTTCCTTGCTTCTAATTATATCAAAAAAAAGATTAAAAATCCTAATGGAGTCAATCAAATTTTCTGTAAAATTTGATATAATCAACTTATAAGAAAAGAGGTGTCCTATGATTAAAAAAATTTACCCCATTTTTACCATTTTACTAGGTGCTGCTATTTATGCTTTTGGACTGACTTATTTTGTAGTTCCCCATCATCTCTTTGAAGGAGGGGCGACAGGCATTACCCTCATCACCTTTTATCTTTTTAAAATCCCTGTTTCCCTCATGAACCTGCTGATTAATATTCCCCTTTTCATCCTAGCTTGGAAGATTTTTGGAGCCAAATCCCTCTATTCTAGTTTACTAGGAACCTTAGCTTTGTCCGCCTGGTTAGCTTTTTTTGAGCATATTCCCTTTCATATTGATCTTCAAGGTGATTTACTAATCACAGCCCTTATAGCGGGAATCCTATTAGGAATTGGCCTTGGAATTATTTTTAATGCTGGAGGTACAACTGGCGGAACTGATATTCTAGCTCGTATTCTCAACAAATACACTCATATATCCATAGGAAAACTGCTCTTTATCTTAGATTTTTGTATTCTCATGTTGATTCTCCTAATCTTCAAGGATTTGAGATTGGTTTCCTACACGCTTTTGTTTGATTTTATTGTTTCTCGTGTTATTGATTTGATTGGTGAAGGAGGATATGCCGGCAAAGGCTTTATGATTATCACAAAACGTCCTGACCAACTTGCTAAGGCAATTAATGATGACCTCGGAAGAGGTGTTACTTTTATTTCTGGTCAAGGCTACTATAGTAAAGAAAATTTGAAAATCATCTACTGTATTGTCGGTAGAAATGAGATTGTGAAAATGAAAGAAATGATTCATCGAATCGATCCTCAAGCCTTTATAACCATTACAGAAGCCCATGAAATCCTAGGAGAAGGATTCACCTTTGAAAAAGAATAAAAAGAGGTAGTGTAGTGATCTCAAAAGTTAGACTAAATCATCTATCTTTTGGGTTACAGACAACCTCTTTTTTGTTTTATTTACTCAAGCTCTTAAGACCAATTCCGAGTTACTTCTTCATCAGCCTTTAACTGATCCACTAATTGGTCAACTGAGTCAAATTTGGTCATATCTCGAATGCGATCAAGCCAATAAACCATGACGGTTTCCCCATAAATATCTTGATTAAAATCAAAAATATTGACTTCAAAACGTGCTTCTTCTCCATCAAAGGTCACATTTTTCCCGACACTAGCCATAGCACGATACTTCTGTCTTTGAATCTCAACATCAACGACATAAACGCCATCTGCTGGCATATAAGTACGGTCTAAAAGCACTAAATTCGCTGTCGGATAACCAATTGTACGACCACGAGCATTACCATGAACCACCATACCTCTTGATGGAAGCGGTGCCCCCAAAAGTTCTCCTGCTTCTTTCACATTTCCATCTAAAATAGCTTGACGGATACGAGTTGAACTAATCTTTCCTTTCTCATCTTCTATAGGTGGAACAATGATAACTTCTCCATCAAAGTAATCCTTTAAATCTTCTGCTGTTTTTTTGTCAGAACCAAATGTATAATCAAAACCTGCAACAATAATTTTGGCATTCATAGCCTTGATATAAGTTGCAAAAAATTCTTCTGCCGTGAGACTAGCGAATTGACTACTAAAATCAAGGAGATATAATTCTTCTACACCTTCGCGCTTTAATTTTCTTTCACGTTCAGCAGGGTTCAAAATATGCAAAAACAAATCTGGATGATAAGGCTCTAAAGCGATCTTTGGAGATTCATTAAAGGTCATAACGACGATAGGCAATAAATCCTTTCTCGCAGCTTTGTTGGCAACACGAAATAATTCTTGATGCCCCTTATGTATGCCATCAAAATAGCCGA
The DNA here is from genome assembly GCF_013277315.1 of Streptococcus sp. 2106. Lineage (NCBI taxonomy): Bacteria > Bacillati > Bacillota > Bacilli > Lactobacillales > Streptococcaceae > Streptococcus > Streptococcus sp. 2106. The sequence goes on along the minus strand of NZ_VMMS01000092.1, from coordinate 7,260 downwards.
GAACAACGACTGAATCAGATGGTGTGCCAATATCTTTTTGGTTTTTTATAGGAATAGTAATAATCATAAAATAATTATATCATAGCGATAGCTATTTCTGGAACAGAAAATCTGAAATGTCGTTTTTTTCACCTGAAGTGTAGCTGTTTTCAAAAAGCACTTCACTCTATCGTTGCTTAACTATGAACTTTGCAATATTCTTCTCAAAAACTTGTAGGACATCTTCAAAAGTTTGAAAGGAGTGATTAGACTTGTTAGGTAACCATAAAGTGTCATACTATGCTTATGTATGAAAAAGCAATGCAACTAACTCCTGAGAACTTTAAATTACTAATTGGTGTCGAAAAGGTAGAATTTAGAATAGAGGTACACCTATGGCTGTAAAATTTACAAAACGAGACAACTTGGTCAAGATATTTGAAGAGTTTCCTAAACTCCCTGATTTGAAGCAAGTCACTTTCCCTGATGACAAAGAAAAAAAGCCAAAGTAGAAAAGAAAAACTAGATGACTGCTTTTCAACAACTCCCATCCAGTGTGCTTCAGATTGGAGCTATTTTTCTCTCCATCTGTTATCTTGGATTCTCGCTAAAGAATATCTTTTTCCTTATCAGAAGGAACGGCTCAAGCCATTCAGACAAGTGGAGGGATGACAAGCCAATATTTGAAACCAGATACCAGTTCTTATTTCATTTTACTATATTAAAAAGTATGGGTACCAAACAAAAAACAGGCTCTCCGAAAACTCGGAAAGCCTTATTTAATGCTACTTCTAGCTTCCTCGCCTTTACAGTTCAAGGCTCGGGATAAAAAGGTTCACTGAACCTTTTTATTTAGCGATTGGGTAAACAGAAACTTGTTTTTTATCGCGTCCTTTACGTTCAAAGCGTACTACGCCTTCAACTTTAGCGAACAAAGTATCGTCTCCGCCACGACCAACGTTTACACCTGGATAGATGTGTGTACCACGTTGACGGTAAAGGATTGATCCACCTGTTACAGTTTGTCCGTCAGCTGCTTTAGCTCCAAGACGTTTTGCTTGTGAATCACGTCCGTTTGATGTAGAACCTCCACCTTTTTTGTGGGCGAAAAGTTGCAAGTTGTTAAGAGTCATTTTTAACATAATGTTTTCCTCCGTGTTAGTTTTCTGTGATAACTCTGGTTTGGACGAACTCAGACGAGTTCTCCGATAAGTTTGCCATACCTAAGAAAAATGATTCAAAGAATAACTGGGTCATTTCTCTCTGGTGTGAAGGAAGATCTTTTGGAATTTCAACCATCAGATAACCACCTTCATCTTCGTTTAATTCTAGGATTGGTTCATAGCCTGCAAATTTCTCAATAGAATTGATAAAGTTAATGGCAAGCGTAGAAACCGATGCACACACGACATCTAAGCCGCATTCGCCACTCTCGGCGTGTCCAGTAATTTCCGCATTCCTCAGCTCGCCATCTTCGGCTCTCTCAAAGACTGCTTGTATCATGTGTTCTCCTTAAAATTAAGCGTTGATTGCGTTGATGACAACTTTAGTATATGGTTGACGGTGACCTTGTTTACGGTGGCTACCTTTTTTAGGTTTGTACTTGTAAGTAACCACTTTCTTTTGTTTTCCTTGTTTTTCAACAGTTCCAACCACAGTAGCTCCAGCAACAAGTGGAGTTCCGACAACAGTGTTTTCACCACCAACAAGAACAACTTCGTTAAAAGTAACTTCTTGACCAGCTTCAACGTTCAATTTTTCAACGTAAACTGCTTGACCAACTTCAACTTTAACTTGTTTTCCGCCAGTTTTGATAATTGCGTATGTGCTCATTATGCACCTCCTATGATTTTTATGGGTTTCCCCGACTTTTTGTGAAGACTCGCCTAGCATCGTGGGACGAACCACTTAAAAGAAGAGCTCTATGTAGAACAAAGTTTAAATTTGTTCTACGACGAGCAACGATGTTCGTGCGGTTGCACAGGATTGTGCATAGTCAACTCTCTAAGTATAGCATATCTCCTATTTTCTTACAAGTAATAACACCTAAAATCAAGCTTTTTCTTTTACTTTTTTCCGCCACGAGGCAAAAAGCATGCTGATATAAAAAATGCTCATCATAATAGGAACACCAAGAATGGTCTTTTCATGATAGAAAATCGTCAAATAGGCTGAAAAGACAACGCCAAGGATAAAACTACTAAGCAGGCTAACAAATATGAACCCTTCACGCAAAAAAGGAGTGTGCTTAGTTCGGAAATAATTTCCAAAAGCTAGCATTGTTCGTTTGATATTCCCTGTCATAAAGGCATTATTATAAGCAATACCCGAAACCTCACCAAAGGCAGTTGTCACCAGTCCCATACAGAAGGCCAAGGGCGGCACTAGATAGATATTATCTACAGTTTGTGGCACAAAACCAATAATTATTGATAAGATTACCAAAGGAATCAGTGACAGAATTGGCTTTTTCACAATTCTCAATTTTTCCCTATAAATGGTTAGTAAAAAAACTCCCAGCATAAACGCTATTAAGGTTAAAAGCTTATCCCTAACATCCGAAACATTATTCTGTATTAGCTCTACCGAAAGAAAGACAACATTTCCAGTTTGTCCAGCTACAAGGGTATTCCCGCGAACAATAAAAGTGTAAGCATCCACATATCCAGCACAAAACGTCAAAAAAAGTGCTAACCTTTTAGACTGACGTGATATTTTTCTTATAGGTAATAACCTCATTTTCCCTCCCATTGTATTTTCTCTTAGAAATATTGTACCATTTTCTTTCTAAAAAATCGTAGGCTACCATTTAGATTTTACTATTAGCATAAAAATAATAATAGACAACTATTTATCCGAAAATAGATAGAGGTACCATGTTTGTAGACAAAGCATACAAACCTTTAGTAAAATCATTTCCATGAAACTAGAATAGAGCCCCTCTTAACAAAAATCATTATTTTAATTTATTTCTAATCACTCCTTGACATAAATAACTCTCACCAATAAAAGACTATGTCTTAAAAAAATGGTATAATAAAATCAATACTTGGGCTTGATGGCTATGCTACTAATAACAATTAGGAGAGAAAATCAGGCACTTGTTAACAACAAGGATTATCCCCTTGAGATGAAAGGAACTTTAGAAATCTTATGATGAACATGCAAAACATGATGCGTCAAGCACAAAAACTTCAAAAACAAATGGAACAAAGCCAGGCCGAACTTGCTGCCATGCAATTTGTTGGCAAATCTGCTCAAGACCTTGTCCAAGCGACCTTAACTGGAGATAAGAAAGTTATCAGCATTGATTTCAATCCAGCTATCGTTGACCCAGAGGACCTTGAAACTCTTTCTGATATGACCGTTCAAGCCATCAACTCTGCTCTTGAACAAATCGATGAAACTACCAAGAAAGAACTGGGTGCTTTCGCTGGGAAATTGCCATTCTAAAAACAAGGAGCTAGAACAATGCTTGTCGATAACAAAGGCTAAGAAAGGTGCAAAAATTATAAAAAACGCATAATAGCAGGTGTCAAAACACTCAATATTATGCGTTTTCTCATGAAAAAATTCTCTTTTCATACTCATTTAAAATCAAAAAGGGAATTTATCGTTTTACGGACATGTATATTACAGATTTCCATAGGTCGTATATAGACAGGATATTATCGATTGGAAGTTATCCTTTTTGACACCAATCAGTAATTTAGTTCTCAGGAATTAATAGCAGTGCTTTTCGTACATAGTTTCATAACTACAGTATAGCATAGTATATCGCTTTATAGTTTTCACTATTGATGAACTGCTTGAGCTGCTGTGATAAGGGTTAACTTGTAAACATCATCTGCATTACATCCACGAGAAAGGTCGTTAACTGGCTTGTTCAAACCTTGCAAAACAGGACCTACTGCCGCAAAGCCACCAAGACGTTCAGCCATCTTGTATCCGATATTTCCTGCCTCGATACCTGGGAAGATGAAGACATTTGCTTGACCAGCTACCGTACTTCCAGGAGCTTTCAAAGCTGCAGTTTCAGGAACAAAGGCTGCATCAAATTGCAACTCACCATCGATTTCAAGGTCAGGGCGCAAGTCGTGAGCAATTTTAGTTGCTTCAACGACCTTATCAACGCTTTCACCAAAACCTGAACCTTTAGTAGAATAGCTTAGCATAGCAATTTTAGGCTCGATTCCAAACATCTTAGCTGTGATTGCTGAGTTGATGGCAATTTCAGCCAAAGCTTCTGCATCTGGATTGATGTTGATAGCACAGTCTCCAAATAGGTAACGTTCAGAGCCACGAACCATGAGGAAGGCACCTGAAGTACGAGTTACATTTGGACGAGTTTTGATGATTTGAAGGGCTGGACGAACTGTTGAAGCAGTTGAATGAATCGCACCTGACACCATTCCATCAACCAAGCCCAAGTAAACCAACATAACACCAAAGTAGTTTACATCTTCAACCAAAACCTTGCGTGCATCTTCTTCAGACATTTTGCCCTTGCGACGCTCCACTAGGGCAGCAACCATTTCTTCAAATTGAGGATAATGTTGAGGGTCAATGACTTCATAACCATCCATGATCCCTTCAATTTCAAGATAAATTTTAATTTTTTCAGGATTTCCAAGCAAAACAGGAATCACTTCTGTTTCTTTTACCAAGCGTTTAGTTGCTTGAAGAATACGAGGCTCTTCCCCTTCAGGGAGAACGATACGAGCATTTTTGCCAACTAGGTTGGCTTTGAGACTTTCAAAAACTTCCATGAGTTTTCTCCTTTAAAATAATAATTATACTCTGAATCAGTTTTTATAGAGTATTAGTTGATAACTGGGTAATAAGGTTGCTAAAATCATCCGGCAAGGGACTTTCTAACTGCAAATCTTGCTCTAAAAATGGATGATAAAAAGATAGGAAATGGCAATGCAGAGCCTGACGTTGAATGCCGTCATCCAAGCTACCACCGTACAAATCATCGCCCAACAAAGGAAAACCAATATGAGAAAAATGGACTCGGATTTGGTGGGTTCGTCCAGTATGCAGACGAATATCAACCAAGTGGATATTTCCATAAGAAGCGACAATCTTGTAAGAAGTATGGGCATACTTTCCACCTTTAGCCACCCGTCTGGTGATAATAGAGTCTTCGTCACGCGCAATCGGAGCAATAATTTCCCCCTCTGACTCCAAGTGACCATCACCTTTAACCAAAGCAAAGTAGCGTTTTTCAATGGACTTCTTCTGCAACTGCTTGTCTAATCGTGCATGGGCATAGCCGTGCTTGGCAAAGAGCATCAAGCCAGAAGTATCTCTATCAAGCCTGGTTACAATATGAACCTGCTGATTTTCGTAATTTTGCTTGACGTAGTAACCCTTGATAAAATTGGCAATGGTATTAGAGTGATTGACACTAGGAATAGAAGCCACTCCATAGGGTTTGTTTAAAACTAGAAAATGATCATCCTCATAGAGAATATCTAATGGATGCTCAATAGCCTCCAAGGTTTCAAAGCCTTCCTCAGCGGGAATGTAAATGGTAACGTAGTCTCCAACGTCCAATAGATACGTTGCATTTTGCGGTTGATTATTGACCAGAATAGCTCCACCTCGAAACTTAATCTTGGCCAGCAATCCCTTAGAAACCTCGTGCTTTTTTAAAAAGGTCTTAACCTTGACATGTTCATCTGCGATAAATTCAAACCTCATTCATCCACCTCACCGATAAAGGCATCCTTAACACGGTTCCAGAAACTGGTATGGCTAGGAGTCGCGACAAAGTGAATCTTATGATGGTCGATTTGATACTCAATACGCTCAATATTACGGAAAGAATAAACGCTATTGTCAACCGAAATAGTATGATAATCGTTTCTTGTTGGAATAAGTTCAATCTTATCCTTCTTAGGCACAATAATGGAAGAGCCCAGTGTTCGATAAACACGATTATTAAGGCTGGCAATTTCCGTTAATTGCAAAGCTTCAATGGTAGGGTGTAAAACAGCACCGCCAAGAGACTTGTTATAGGCAGTACTACCAGTCGGTGTCGAAACTGTTAGCCCGTCTCCACGAAAACGTTCAAAGGGAACACCATTTATTACAATATCTGCCACCATGGTTCGATCAGACCTGCGGATGCTGGCTTCGTTGAGTGCTCTGAAAATCTTAACTTCACCATTTTCAAGAAAGACCTTCACATTCAGAACAGGGTAAGAAACCCTTGCCCCAGTATCTAGCTGCAAATTAGTCACTAGCTTGTCCAACTCAAAATCACGATAATCTGTATAGAAGCCCAAATGTCCAGTATGAAGACCGATAAAGCGGACCTTGTCAAGCTGATTTTCGTACTTATGAAAGGCCGACAAGAGCATACCATCCCCGCCAATGGAAATGACAATATCCGGATTGGTATCATTGAGTATAAACTGATTTCTCTTCAAACGATCTCGCAATTCATACAAAACCCTTTGACTCTGCGGTTTTCTATTGGCTATCAGATCAATTCGTTTACCTGTATTCTTCATCTGTATCGTCACTGTTTCCTACACCGTCATTTAATTTTCTACTCAAAGGATCAAAAAGTGCCTGAGCTTCTTGGATATCATCACGAATTTCACCCATTTCTTCATCCAACTGATGGGCGATTCTAGCTGTAATTTCCAGTCGCTTCTTAATCTCATCTGGGAAATCCCCTTGGTACTTGTAGTTGAGAGAATGTTCTATCGTTGCCCAGAAATTCATGGCCAAAGTACGAATTTGAATTTCTGCCAAAATAGTCTTAGCTCCATTGATGGTATCAACCGTATATTCTACTACCACATGATAGGAACGATAGCCTGATGCTTTTCTATGAGTAATGTAATCTCGCTCCTGTATGATTCGCATATCCTGACGCTTGTGCAAAATATCCACTACTTCCTTGACGTCATCTACAAACTGAACCATCACACGTAAGCCAGCAATATCCTGCAAATCGTGTTCCAAGGTCGCATAAGTAATGCCACGACGAGCCATTTTTTCTTTGATGCTCTCAATTGGCTTGACTCGACCGGTCACAAACTCAATTGGAGAATGCTTATTTTGCTTACGATATTGCTTACGAATACCACGAAGTTTAATCTTTAACTCACCAACAGCTTGAATGTAAGGATCTAGAAATTCTTCCCATTCTAAGGTCATATATTCTCCCTTGTTCTCATATTATCCGTCAAAAATATCTTTGATTTTTTCTCCAGATTCATATACAATAAATACAATGCTTATTATACCATAAGTGAAAAA
>NZ_VMMS01000091.1:19020-19304 GCF_013277315.1 Streptococcus sp. 2106 | reverse complement strand
ATTTTGAAAAATATTTTTTCCACATAAAAACACCTTCTTTCCTACAATCATATTATAACACTTTATGTAAGCGAATACAAATGATATGAGGTAATCAACTACGAAGAAACATGAGGTTGAAAAAGAGTAAAAAGCAGTATTTCTAAGCCTTAACTGTATCTATGATTTATCCCTTTTAAATAAGATTGACCCAAATCCACAGCATTTAAAAAAGCGAATTTCAATCGAAACTCGCTTTCTTACAAAATGTATTAGTATGAATTTGTATCTTATACTCAATGAAA
>NZ_VMMS01000091.1:0-18984 GCF_013277315.1 Streptococcus sp. 2106 | reverse complement strand
TTTTCGAAGAGTATTAGTTCAAGTGCCAGATATCTTCGTTGTACTGAGCAATTGTACGGTCAGATGAGAAGAATCCTGCTTTAGAAATGTTAACAATAACTTTATCCAACCATGCATCACGGTCTTCGTAGTCAGCAAGCATTTGCTCTTTGACTTTGATGTAGTCTTCCAAGTCAAGAAGAGTCATGAACCAGTCTTTGTTGATCAATTCATTGTAAAGACGTTCCAAGCGCTCTTTGTTTCCAGCTGCAAGAACTGCATCGCTAACGATGAAGTCAACCAATGGTTTGATAGCTTTACGAGCGTAGAATTCGCTTGATTTGTAAGCTGCTTTTGCGTAAAGGTCGATAACAGTTTCTGAATCTTCACCGAAAATGTAGATGTTTTCGTCGCCAACCAACTCAGCGATTTCCACGTTAGCACCGTCCATAGTACCAAGAGTCAAAGCTCCGTTCAACATGAATTTCATGTTACCAGTACCTGAAGCTTCTTTAGAAGCAAGTGAGATTTGTTCTGAAATATCACATGCTGGGATAAGGAAGCTTGCTGCAGTAACGTTGTAGTTTTCAACCATAACTACTTGCAAGTGTGGAGCTACTGCTGGATCGTTAGCAATAACTTCTGACATGCAAAGGATCAAGTGGATGATGTCTTGAGCGATTGTGTAGGCTGGAGCTGCTTTACCACCAAAGAAGATTGTGATTGGGCGAGCAGGAATGTTACCAGCTTTGATGTCAAGGTATTTGTGGATCACGTACAAGGCGTTCATTTGTTGGCGTTTGTACTCGTGAAGACGTTTGATTTGGATATCAAAGATAGAGTTTGGATTGATTTCCACACCTTGGTGTTCTTTCAAGTGACGAGCCAATTTACGTTTGTTGTGAGCCTTGATGCTTTCCAATTTTTCTTTGACAGCTGCTTTATCTTCGTAAGACAAGAGTTTTTCAAGCTCATCTGCTTCATGGTGCCAACCATCTCCAAGAATCTCATCCAAGTAGTGAGACAATCTTGGGTTAGCATGCATAAGCCAACGACGGAAAGTAATACCGTTTGTTTTGTTGTTGAATTTTTCTGGGTAAAGGTCGTAGAAAGCTTTCAACTCAGAGTTCTTCAAGATTTCAGTGTGAAGTGCTGCAACCCCGTTAACACTGTATCCGTAGTGGATATCCATGTGAGCCATGTGAACACGTCCGCTCTCATCGATGATTTGAACAGCTGGATCTTTGTACTCTGCCTTCACACGACGGTCCAATTCTTTAATGATTGGTACCAAGTGAGGAACCACTTCTTGCAAGAATTCAAGAGGCCATTTTTCAAGGGCTTCAGCAAGGATTGTGTGGTTAGTATAAGCAGTCATGCTACGAACGATTGAGATTGCTTCGTCAAGCTCGATACCACGTGCAGTCAAAAGACGGATCAATTCAGGAATCACCATTGATGGGTGAGTATCGTTGATTTGTACAACTGCGTAATCAGCAAGGTCATGCAAGTTGCTTCCTTTTTCGATTGCTTCGTCGATGATCAATTGCGCACCGTTTGAAACCATGAAGTATTGTTGGAAGATACGGAGCAATTCACCTTGACGGTCACTATCATCTGGGTAAAGGAAGAGAGTCAAGTTGCGAGCGATGTCTGTCTTGTCAAAGCTGATACCGTCTTTAATAATAGAAGAATCAACTGAATCCAAGTCAAACAAACGCAAGCGGTTCTTCGTTTCTGTCTTGTAACCAGGAACATCAATATCATAAAGAGTTGATGTCAAAGTAAAATCTGCAAATGGTACTTGGTAGCTACGACTTGAGCGAACCAACCAGTTTTGGTCAGTCAACCATGCATTTGGAATTGTTTCTTGTTGGTTGTTTTTAAGAACTTGTTGGAAAAGACCAAAGTGGTAGTTAAGACCAACACCGTCACCATTCAAACCAAGAGTCGCAATTGAGTCGATAAAGCAGGCAGCCAAACGTCCCAAACCACCATTACCAAGAGATGGTTCTAATTCAACTTCTTCAACTTCGATCAAGTCTTTACCTGCAGCAGCAAGTTCTTTTTTGACATCGTCGTAAAGACCAAGGTTGATCAAGTTGTTTGACAAGAGTTTACCAATCAAGAACTCAGCTGAGATGTAGTAAACTTTTTTCTTACCAGTGTTAACTGGTTTTTGGCTACTTGCAAGCTTGCTGTAGTTAAGAAGAGCAAGGTAAAGCTCTTCATTGCTACATTCTGCAATGGTTTTATTGTAACGATTTTGTACAAATTCTTGTAGTGATAACATGTTTAAGGTGTCTCCTGATATTGTATTATTTCTTTAATTCTACCAAATTTTCATTGATTCGTCGATAGATTGTTGTCAAGTCAAGCAAACCTTCCTCAACAGCTGGTGTCAATTGATCTTCAGTCATACGCCAAGACCAGTTTCCACCAAGGGTAGATGGGAAGTTCATACGAGCTGTCTCATCCAATTCTAGCAAATCTTGCATAGTTGCAATTGCCATGAAGCTAACTGATGAAAAGACTGTACGAAGCATAGCGTGTGGAACTGTTTCGTATTCTTTACGGTTCGTGTAACGAGCCATGTACTCACGAGTCGCATCATCGATCTCGTTACGGTACCAACCAAGAACCGTGTTGTTATCGTGTGTTCCTGTGTACATAACTGAGTTAGCAGGTGCCAAGTGTGGGCTATCGATACTTTCGTCTTCTGGATTGAAAGCAAATTGAAGAATCTTCATTCCTGGGAAGCCAGTACGTTCACGCAACTCAATAACTTCATCAGTCATGAAGCCAAGGTCTTCAGCGATGATATTTAGCTCACCAAGTTCTTCCTTAACGGCTGCAAAAAGCTTGTAGCCAGGACCTTTGACCCACTCACCAGGTGCTGCTGTATCGGAACCAGCAGGGATTTCCCAGTAAGATTCGAAGCCGCGGAAGTGGTCGATACGAACGATGTCGTAGATTTTGAAGCTTTCACGCAAGCGTTCAATCCACCATTTGTAACCGTCTTTATCCATTGCTTCCCAGTCATAGATTGGGTTACCCCAAAGCTGACCAGTTGCAGAAAATTCATCTGGTGGGCATCCTGCGATGCAAGTAGCCTTACCGTTGACATCTGTCTTGAAGAGATGTGGATTTGCCCACATATCGCTTGAATCTTCCGCTACGTAGATTGGCATGTCTCCAACGATTTCGATGTGGTTGTCGTTAGCGTAAGCTTTCAATTTCAACCATTGTTGGAAGAAGAAGTATTGAGTCACACGGTGGTAAACCAACTTGTCTGCCAATTGCTCACGGTAGCTTTCAAGTGCTGAAGCTTTACGAACGCGAGCATCTGCATCTGGCCATTCAGTCCAAGCAAGATTGGCAAAATGCTCTTTGATAGCCATATACTCAGCAAAGAGCTCAAGCCATGATTGGTTGTCTTGAGCAAATTTCTCAAAATCTTTAACATCTCCGACTTCAAAGAAACGTTTCACCGCTTTTTCTAAAAGAGGACGACGTGCATAGTAAATCTTAGCATAGTCAACTTCAGACGCATCGCTACCAAAGTCAACTCCTTCAAGGTCACTTACTTCCAACAAACCTTGCTCCACCAAGATATCTAAATCGATAAAATGAGTGTTTCCTGCGAAGGCTGAGAAAGATTGATAAGGAGAATCCCCGTAACTAGTTGTTCCTAATGGAAGGATTTGCCAGTAACGTTGTTTTGTACGAACCAAGAAATCAACGAAGTCGTAAGCACTTTGACCAAATGATCCGATTCCGTAAGCTCCTGGAAGAGAAGAGATGTGCATCAACACACCACTTTGACGTTTTTTCATAATAGCACCTCATGTGTTAAAATAATGGAACGTTGCGTATTTTTGCAGACGCAAACGTTTGCGCTACTTACAAGTATACTCCTTTTCAAGCATAATTGCAAGCGTTTTTAAAAAACTTTTTTGATTATTTTTAAGGAGACTAACCCATTTTAGCAAAGATAACTTAAAACTATCTAATCCTAAAATTTGACTCTCACAGAATCCGTCTACAAACTGCAAATCCTCCCCTAGAAAACTTGAATTTAGATGCAAGGAGGCACAAAGGTCTATAGAAAATAGATAGGAATTAGAAACAGGGAGGTAGCCCCTCCTGATTTCCCTCTTTAGACAGATTCCATCTATTTTTTATTAAAAATACTGTATTCTTATCTATTTCATACTTTTCTTCTATTAAAAAGCAAAATCATGCTATCAAATCAAGCTTAAAATTTTTTTAAAATTTTTAACAAAAACACTTGCAACCGTTTTCTATTTGTGCTATACTAAGGTCATAAAGGAAAACGTTTGCGTTTCCTTATCAATAAAACTTGTTATTCTTTAGGAGGAATACACTATGTCATCTAAATTCATGAAGAGCGCTGCGGTGCTTGGAACTGCTACACTTGCTAGCTTGCTCTTGGTAGCTTGCGGAAGCAAAACTGCTGATAAGCCTGCTGAGTCTGGTTCATCTGAAGCGAAAGAAATCACTCTTTACGTTGAGGACCAATACAAAGCTTATGCTGAAACAGTTGCTAAAGCTTATAAAGAGCAATCAGGCACAACAGTTAACATCAAATCTGGTGACCAACTTGGTGGACTTGACAAACTTTCTCTTGACAACCAATCTGGTCAAGCTGCTGACGTTATGATGGCTCCATACGACCGTGTGGGTAGCCTTGGTTCTGACGGACAACTTTCAGAAGTGAAATTGAGCGATGGTGCTAAAACAGAAGATACAACTAAATCTCTTGTAACCGCTGCTGACGGTAAAGTTTACGGTGCTCCTGCCGTTATCGAGTCACTTGTTATGTACTACAACAAAGACTTGGTAAAAGACGCTCCCAAAACATTTGCTGACTTGGAAAACCTTGCTAAAGATAGCAAATATGCCTTCGCTGGAGAAGATGGAAAAACTTCTGCCTTCCTAGCTGACTGGACAAACTTCTACTATGCATACGGACTTCTTGCTGGTAACGGCGCTTACGTATTTGGACAAAACGGTAAAGACCCTAAAGACATCGGTCTTGCCAACGACGGTTCTATCGCAGGTATCAACTACGCTAAATCTTGGTACGAAAAATGGCCTAAAGGTATGCAAGATGGTACAGCTGCTGGAAACCTAATCCAAACTCAATTCCAAGAAGGTAAAACAGCTGCTATCATTGATGGACCTTGGAAAGCTCAAGCCCTCAAAGATGCTAAAGTAAACTACGGTGTTGCGACTATCCCAACTCTTCCAAATGGAAAAGAATATGCTGCATTCGGTGGTGGTAAAGCTTGGATCATTCCTTCAAGTACTAAGAACCTTGAAGGCGCACAGAAATTTGTAGACTTCCTTGTTTCAACTGAACAACAAAAAGCTTTCTACGATGCAACTAACGAAATCCCAGCTAATATTGAAGCTCGTTCATACGCTGAAGGTAAAAACGATGAGTTGACAACAGCTGTTATCAAACAATTCAAGAACGCTCAACCAATTCCAAACATCTCTCAAATGTCTGCAGTTTGGGAACCAGCTGCTAACATGCTCTTTGATACTGTAAGTGGTCAAAAAGATGCTAAAACAGCTGCTAACGACGCTGTAACATTGATCAAAGAAACAATCAAACAAAAATTTGGTGAATAAAAAATTTGTTCAAGGGGGGTGGAATTCAAATCCCCCTTTGAATTTATCAATAGAGACACAAATAATTTAGCTTTCTTATAAAAAAAGTAGTATCCTATGAAAGGAGTTATTATGGAAAAGCAACAACCTAGTAAAGCAGCCCTGCTGTCTATCATTCCTGGGTTAGGACAGATTTACAATAAACAAAAAGCCAAAGGTTTTATCTTCCTTGGTGTAACCATCGTATTTGTCCTTTACTTCCTAGCACTTGCAGCACCTGAATTGAGCAATCTCATCACTCTTGGTGACAAGCCCGGTCGTGATAATTCCCTCTTTATGCTGATTCGTGGTGCCTTCCATTTAATCTTTGTAGTCGTTTATGTACTCTTTTATTTCTCAAATATCAAAGATGCATATACGATTGCAAAACGCATTAACAATGGAATTCCAGTTCCACGTACCCTCAAAGACATGATCAAAGGGATTTATGAAAATGGTTTCCCTTATCTCTTGATTATTCCATCTTATGTTGCCATGACCTTCGCGATTATCTTCCCAGTTATCGTAACCTTGATGATCGCCTTTACCAACTATGACTTCCAACACTTACCACCAAACAAATTGTTGGACTGGGTTGGTTTGACAAACTTTAGTAATATCTGGAGTTTGAGTACCTTCCGTTCTGCCTTTGGTTCTGTTCTTTCTTGGACCATCATCTGGGCTTTGGCAGCCTCAACTTTACAGATTGTGATTGGTATCTTCACAGCTATCATTGCTAACCAACCATTTATCAAAGGAAAACGTATCTTTGGTGTTATTTTCCTTCTTCCTTGGGCTGTCCCAGCCTTCATCACTATCTTGACATTCTCAAACATGTTTAACGATAGTGTCGGAGCTATCAACACCCAAGTATTGCCAATCTTGGCTAAATTCCTTCCTTTCCTTGATGGCGCTCTTATTCCCTGGAAAACAGACCCAACTTGGACTAAGATTGCCTTGATTATGATGCAAGGTTGGCTTGGATTCCCATACATCTACGTTCTGACCTTGGGTATCTTGCAATCTATTCCTAACGACCTTTACGAAGCAGCTTATATTGACGGTGCCAATGCTTGGCAAAAATTCCGCAACATCACTTTCCCAATGATCTTAGCTGTTGCGGCACCTACTTTGATTAGCCAATACACCTTCAACTTTAACAACTTCTCTATCATGTACCTCTTCAACGCTGGAGGACCTGGTAGTGTCGGTGGTGGAGCTGGTTCAACCGATATCTTGATTTCATGGATTTACCGTTTGACAACAGGTACATCTCCTCAATACTCAATGGCGGCAGCTGTCACCTTGATTATCTCTATCATTGTCATCTCAATCTCTATGATCGCATTCAAGAAACTACACGCATTTGATATGGAGGACGTCTAAGATGAATAACTCAATTAAACTCAAACGTAGACTGACTCAAAGCCTTACATACCTTTACCTGATTGGTCTATCAATTGTCATTATCTATCCACTTTTGATTACCATTATGTCAGCCTTCAAGACTGGTAACGTAGTAGCCTTTAAACTAGACAGCAACGTCGACTTTAGTTTTGCTAACTTCCAAGGCCTCTTCACTGAAACCTTGTACGGTACTTGGTACCTCAACACCTTGATCATTGCCTTGATTACCATGGCTGTTCAAACAAGTATCATCGTACTTGCTGGTTATGCCTACAGCCGTTACAACTTCTTGGCTCGTAAACAAAGTTTGGTCTTCTTCTTGATCATCCAAATGGTGCCAACTATGGCCGCTTTGACAGCCTTCTTCGTTATGGCGCTTATGTTGAACGCCCTTAACCACAGCTGGTTCCTCATCTTCCTCTACGTTGGTGGTGGTATCCCGATGAATACTTGGCTCATGAAAGGCTACTTCGATACAGTGCCAATGTCTTTAGACGAATCTGCAAAACTAGACGGTGCAGGACACTTCCGCCGCTTCTGGCAAATTGTTCTTCCACTTGTTCGCCCAATGGTTGCCGTACAAGCTCTCTGGGCCTTCATGGGACCTTTCGGGGACTACATCCTCTCTAGTTTCTTGCTTCGTGAGAAAGAATACTTTACTGTTGCCGTGGGTCTCCAAACCTTCGTTAACAATGCGAAAAACATGAAGATTGCCTACTTCTCAGCAGGTGCTATCCTCATCGCCCTTCCAATCTGTATTCTCTTCTTCTTCCTACAAAAGAACTTTGTTTCAGGACTTACAAGTGGTGGCGACAAGGGATAATTTATCCCCGCCACCCTTTTTCATTTTATACTCTTCGAAAATCTCTTCAAACCACGTCAGCTTCCATCTGCAACCTCAAAACACTGTTTTGAGCAACCTGCAGCTAGCTTCCTAGTTTGCACTTTGATTTTCATTGAGTATTAGCAATTGTTACTGTAAGCACTATCCTTACAACAAGCAATTTTTCTCCTAGACTTGAAATAAAGCGAATTTAACTATATAATACTCATATAGAAAACACCTTTTAGAAAGATACCCATGCTTCCATATCCATTTTCCTATTTTTCAAGTATTTGGGGATTTCGTAAGCCCCTGTCCAAACGTTTCGGACTCAACTGGTTTCAACTACTCTTTACCAGTATCTTCCTTATCAGCTTGTCTATGGTACCCATTGCCATCCAAAACAGCTCCCAGGAGACCTATCCGCTAGAAACTTTTATCGATAATGTCTATGAACCTCTGACAGATGAGGTTGTCCAGGATCTCTCTGAACATGCTACAATTGTCGATGGCAACTTAACTTATACAGGAACTGCCAATCAAGCCCCTTCTCTTGTGATTGGTCCAAGCCAAAGCAAGGAATTACCTAAAGACTTGCAACTGCATTTCGATACAAATGAGCTAGTCATCAGCAAGGAAAGCAAGGAACTGACCCGCATCTCTTACCGAGCCATTCAGACTGAGAGTTTCAAAAGCAAAGACAGCTTGACCCAAGCAATTTCTAAAGACTGGTACCAACAAAATCGTGTCTATATCAGTCTCTTCCTAGTTCTCGGTGCCAGCTTCCTCTTTGGTTTGAATTTCTTTATCGTCTCTCTAGGAGCTAGTCTTCTCCTTTATATCACTAAGAAATCACGCCTCTTTTCATTTAGAACCTTTAAAGAGTGCTATCACTTTATCTTGAACTGTTTAGGATTGCCGACTCTGATTACACTTATTTTGGGATTATTTGGCCAAAATATGACAACCCTGATTACTGTACAAAATATTCTTTTTGTTCTGTATCTGGTCACTATCTTTTATAAAACACATTTCCGTGATCCAAATTACCATAAATAGGAGATTTTTATGCCCGTTACGATTAAAGACGTGGCCAAGGCTGCTGGTGTTTCGCCTTCAACCGTAACCCGTGTTATTCAAAATAAATCAACCATTAGCGACGAAACAAAAAAACGCGTTCGCAAGGCTATGAAGGAGCTCAATTACCACCCCAACCTCAACGCTCGTAGCTTGGTAAGCAGCTACACTCAGGTGATTGGTTTGGTTCTTCCTGATGACTCAGACGCCTTCTACCAGAATCCTTTCTTTCCATCGGTTCTACGTGGCATCTCTCAAGTCGCATCTGAAAACCACTATGCCATTCAGATAGCAACAGGAAAAGATGAAAAGGAGCGTCTCAACGCTATTTCACAAATGGTCTACGGCAAGCGTGTAGATGGGCTAATCTTTCTCTATGCCCAAGAAGAAGATCCCCTCGTCAAACTCGTAGCAGAAGAACAGTTCCCCTTCCTTATTTTAGGTAAATCTCTATCTCCTTTCATCCCACTTGTCGACAACGACAATGTTCAAGCTGGTTTTGATGCGACTGAATATTTCATCAAAAAAGGCTGCAAACGCATTGCCTTTATCGGAGGAAGTAAAAAGCTCTTCGTGACCAAAGACCGTTTAACAGGCTATGAACAGGCGCTTAAGCATTACAAACTGACCACTGACAACAATCGCATCTACTTTGCAGACGAGTTTCTGGAAGAAAAGGGCTATAAATTTAGCAAGCGATTATTCAAGCACGATCCACAAATTGATGCCATCATCACAACCGATAGTCTCCTAGCTGAAGGTGTTTGTGACTATATTGCCAAACACCAGCTGGATGTCCCTGTTCTCAGCTTCGACTCAGTCAATCCCAAGCTCAACTTGGCAGCCTATGTCGATATCAATAGCCTAGCACTCGGACGCACTTCTTTAGAAACTATTCTCTGCATCATCAATGATTCTAAAGAAAATAGACAAATCTGCTACCGTCAGTTAATCGCCCACAAAATTATTGAAAAATAAGAGACTGGGCAAAAAATCGTTAAAAGCAAAAAACACAGACTATCAGGTGTTAAAAAACTTGATAGTCTGCGTTTTATTATGGGAAGACTCATTTTAAGTACTAGTCACTAGTTATCTATCTCAACAAATCTTCCTAGAATATGAACATTTTCCGATACAGAGACAAAGGCCCCTGGATCCACTTGTGTCATAATCTGTTTAAATTCATTAAACTCTGCACGTGTAATAACAGTGATTAAAACTGCCTTTCTCTCGTGATTATAGGTTCCTTCTGCATCGTGGATCATGGTTGCTCCGCGGTGCAATTTTTTATGAATTTTTTCAATTACCTTGTCTGGATGATTGGTCACAATCATTGCCTGCATGCGTTTTTGCTTGGTAAAGACCGCATCTGTTACACGGCTAGAGACAAAGATGGTAATCATAGAGTAGAGAGCGTATTTCCAACCAAAGGTCAAACCTGCTATCAGCATGATAGTCCCATTGACCAAGAAAGAAATACTACCAACGTTCTTACCCGTTTTCTTGCGAATGGTCAGGCTGACAATATCTGTACCTCCACTGGAGATATTGTTGCGAAGAGCAAAACCAATCCCCAAGCCCATGACAACACCCCCAAAAAGGGCATTGATAATGGGATCCTCCGTCAAGGTTGCCACAGGGACAAACTGGATAAAGAAGGAACTCATGGACACCGTGATAAAGGTAAAGACAGTGAACTTATGCCCAATCTGATACCAAGCCAAGACCATCAAAGGGAAGTTAATGGCGTAAAAGGTTAGCGAAATCGGGATATGAAAACCAAACCAGTGATTACTCAAGGCAGAGATAATCTGTGCCAAACCTGTTGCACCACTCGAATACACATGCCCTGGTTGGAAAAAGAAATTAACTGCTACTGCTGATAAAAAACCATAGACCAGTGAGGCCGAAATCTTCTCATCATATTTTTCCCGAGAGATACTTTGTAAGACACGTAAAATTTTTATCTGATAAGCAAAGCGGCGCAGATAATAGCGCCACCGCTTAATTCGTTTTGCTTGTTTCATCTTCTTCTACTTGTAAGCTGAGTTCCTCTAGTTGTTTGAGAGCGACTGTTGAAGGAGCTTGCGTCATTGGGTCACTTGCTTTATTGTTTTTAGGGAAGGCAATGACTTCACGGATATTTTCTTCTCCAGCAAGCAACATGACAAAACGGTCAAGCCCGATAGCCAAGCCACCGTGTGGTGGGAAACCATAGTCCATAGCTTCAAGAAGGAAACCAAACTGGTCATTTGCTTCTTCAGCTGAGAAACCAAGAGCCTTGAACATGCGTTCTTGAAGGTCTTTTTGGTTGATACGAAGGCTACCACCACCAAGCTCATAACCGTTCAAGACAATATCGTAAGCAATGGCACGAACCTTAGCCAAATCACTTTCTAATTCGTGAGCAGTCTCTTCCTGTGGAAGTGTGAATGGATGGTGGGCGCTCATGTAGCGGCCTTCTTCTTCAGACCATTCAAACATTGGCCAGTCAATCACCCAAAGGAAGTTGAATTTATCGTTATCAATCAAGCCAAGCTCTTTGGCAATACGTCCACGAAGGGCACCAAGAGTTGCGTTAGCTACTTCAAGCGTATCCGCCACAAAGAGAACCAAGTCCTTATCTTCAAGCGCAAGTGCTGCTGTCAATTCTGCTTGGATGCTAGTCAAGAACTTAGCAACTGGTCCGTTTAATTCTCCATCAACCACCTTGACCCAAGCAAGACCTTTGGCACCGTACTGTTTGGCTACTTCTGTCATCTTATCGATGTCTTTACGTGAGTAGTTGTCCGCAGCTCCTTTGACCACAATTGCTTTGACAGCAGGTGCTTCTGAAAAGACTTTAAAGTCTACACCTTTGACCACTGCTGTCAGGTCCTGAAGCAACATGTCAAAACGAGTATCTGGTTTGTCAGAACCGTAAAGAGACATCGCATCATCGTATTTCATACGAAGGAATGGAAGTGTCACTTCGATACCTTTTGTTTCCTTCATCACGCGCGCAATCAAACCTTCTGTGATATCTTGGATTTCTTGCTCAGTGAGGAAAGACGTTTCCAAGTCGACCTGGGTAAACTCAGGCTGGCGGTCACCACGCAAGTCCTCGTCACGGAAACATTTTACGATTTGGTAGTAACGGTCAAAACCAGCATTCATCAAGAGCTGTTTCGTAATTTGTGGACTTTGAGGAAGGGCATAAAAATGCCCTTTATTAACACGAGATGGCACCAAATAGTCACGCGCCCCTTCAGGCGTTGACTTAGAAAGGAAGGGTGTCTCCACGTCGATAAACTCCAACTCATCCAAGTAGTTGCGGATAGAGTGGGTCACCTTGGCACGAAGTTTAAGATTTTCCAACATTTCTGGACGACGAAGGTCAAGGTAACGGTAACGCAAACGTGTATCGTCATTAGCCTCAATGCCATCCTTAATCTCAAATGGGGTTGTCTTAGCTGTATTAAGCACTGTCAAGGCTGTCACGTTTAACTCAACTGCACCAGTTGGCAACTTATCATTGGCTTGCTCACGCGCAGCGACCTGTCCAGTCACCTCGATAACAAATTCACTACGAAGGCTTTCAGCTGTTGCCATAACCTCTGCAGATACTTTTTCAGGGTTGATAACCAACTGCATGATTCCTTCACGGTCACGAAGATCGATAAAGATCAAACCACCAAGGTCACGACGACGGCCTACCCATCCTTTCAAGGTCATTTCTTGTCCGATGTGTTCCTCACGAACACGACCAGCATACATACTACGTTTCATTGTTTCTCTCCTCTTTTATTCTGTTACTATTTTACCATAAAAGCGCAGGCTCTTCATGAAAATCATCAGAAAAGTTTGCCAGTCTTTAAAAATTAACTCACATACAAAAATCCGATGAACTTCACCGAACTCTTTTATTTTGAATTGTTGCCTGCTTTACGCTTTTCAGCGATTTCAGCTGCCTTTCGAGGCAAGACAATTTCCGTTGTGTAAGCTGTCCCAAAACGCCATATACCGGCAATAGGGGCAAAGACAACTGCTAGATAGTTGTAGAAGAAATCGCCCTTAAAGGCATAAGCTAGCGCCCCAATGATGAAAAATAGAACAACTGCTTGAATCACTGCTAATAAAATTACTCGTTTCATGTGACCTCCTGACTCTATTATAGCATGAGTATCATCAAAAAGCCGACTAAATTATTCAAAGCGTGGAGAGAAATACTGTAGACCAGACCTTTTCTGCTAATATAAGCCAAGCCCAAACTAAAACCAAGGCTAAAATAGACAAAAAATTGTTGCACATCACCTGGGAAATGACCTAAGGCAAACAAAACACTAGATACCAGAAGGAAAAGCAGAGTTTGTTTACTATTGTCCTGCTTAGGAAAGAGGTAGCGTGCTAACATCCCTCTAAAGATAAGTTCTTCCGTCAGAGGAGCAAAAATAACGACCGCAAAGAATGAGAAAAGTGGTTGAGACAAGGTCAAGTCTATCGCTATTTGCTGATTTACTGAAGGATCATTTGGCAAGAAAAACTGGACAACCAGAGATAAGAACCAAACCAAGGCAGGGAGCCAAATAAATCGGTTGAAGTCGCTCTTCTCAATATGGACAGGACCTTTCTGATACCATTTGTAAATACCGTACACATATACTCCAGCCAAGGCCACATAGAGTAAGGTAACAGCATAAGGTGAAGCGCCTAAGGCAAGCGAAGTAGTCGCGAGCCCCTGAATGAAGCCATAGATGAATAAAAAGGATAGAAGGGCTAGAAGAAACCAGCCAAGGTTTTTAAGTAGTTTCATATAAATCTCCTATCTTGCTTTATAGCTGTTTTTCAATACAAAGAGGTTCGCTATTCCTAACACAAGTACCCAGGCAAGTAACATGCCGATATTAGAAAAAGATATTTCCCCACCTTTTTTATTTAAAAGATTTACAATAGGACCGATGAACGAATAATCCAACACTTTTTGAGCCGTATCATTTTGAAGAGCAATTATAGGTAAAAAAGAGACAATTAACATAGGGAAGATACTATAAACTTGCGCTTTAGATTGAGTATCTGATACCGCACCGATTAGAAGGTTGAGAAAAATAACACTAATAGTTGCTAAGACCAAATAGATAACGTAGGCAAATAAATAACCAGATACATCTACTTTAAGATAGATGGGAAGTACAATCATAGCAAGTAACATTATCAGAATAGGGAGAACAAGCATACTGAAAGTATATTCTGTTGCTGTCACACCACTTAGGATGAGTGATTTAAGATTTCGTTTTGCCTTATCTTCTGCCATCATAATCGATACCATATAACCACTTCCCATACTCAAGACCATCGTTAAACTCATAGAAAGGAGAAACGCACTCAATTCTCCATTCTTATTTAATAATGCATTATATAGAACAGTCACTCCAAAAGGCATCAATAGACTCGCCAATAAAGTTGAATTACTAATAAGAACTTGCACTCTTAACCATAGTAGGGCATTTAATTTTCTAAACATCTAACTTTTCTCCTGTTAATCTGATAAAGATCTCTTCTAAAGTCGGCTCACAAGAGTGAACCACCATCAAATCTGTCGTGTCTAAATGTGGCAATTCTTCAAATGGAACTATCTGTTCTCGTCCATCTTTATAAGCTACACGTACTTTCTTATCCACATGGTACTTCTGGATAATATCTTGCGGACTTCCATACTCTATTAAATTACCCTTATTTAAAAGAGATAAGCGATTACAAAGCAGAGTTGCTTCATTCATATCATGCGTGGTCAGAAAGATAGTTGTCCCCGCATGCTTTAATTCTTGAAGTAGGGTATGAATCATCTTAGATGTTGTAGGGTCTAAGCCACTGGTTGGCTCATCAAGGAAGAGAATCTTAGGTGCATTAAGAAGGGCACGAGCCAAGAACATTCGTTGTTTCATTCCTGTAGATAGTTTTTCTGCGATAATATCTTTAGCATCTGCCAATCCAACCTGTTGAAGCACCTGAACTACTCTATCTGCCTTGAGGCCATATAACTTAGCATAGATGAGAAGATTTTTATAAAGACTCATCTTTTCATAAAAACTACTGCCATCACTCACAATACCAATTTGTTCCAAATCATTTGAGGTTAAATCTTGAGAATTCTTGCCTAGCAAAACTGTTTTACCTTGATCTGCAGCCAACTGTCCTGTTAAGACATTGATCATGGTTGTTTTACCTGAGCCAGAAGGTCCCAGAAAACCAAAGATTTCACCCTCCTTAATCTCAAAAGAAATCTGATGAAGAGCTTTTTTGCTCCCAAAACTTTTACTTACATTTTCAACACGAATCATAGAAACTCCTTTATTTGAAATAGCGTTTTACCATAGGTAACTGCATCACATTGATATAAATATGGATAGCTCCTACAAGCAAGAAGGCTAGTAACTGAATCTCTCCTGTCAAGAAAGAAATGATAAAAAGAAAAACATATAAGACTGGTAAGACATACTGATTTAATTGGAATAAAATCCGAAAACTCTGTTCCAAATTAGCCTGACGCTCCCCTTCATCATAAGAATTTACATACTCTAAGACATCCTTTGGTGTTGAGAAAAATGCCAAATCAAACTGACGAACAATCGCAATGGTCTTAAAAAGATATTTTTGAACACTGAGAATCAGCACTAATCCCAAAAAAGAAAGAGATAAGGTTAGATTGCTTCTATTTGGTACAATCACTTCACTACCTGAGATGAAAAGAGCCAATAAAATCGCTACACTTGCAATATTAAAAGCAGTGGTTCCAAACTCGAGATTCCGATACATTTGCACATAATAGGTTTCATTCAGATCATCATCCATTTCCTCTTGATACAAGGAATGAAACTTTCTGCTTTTCTTTAGGAAATTGAATGTCAAAAGAATGCTAATGAAACCTAATACTAAACAAATAGCTGATATCCATGGTATCAAGATTTTTACATCTAACATAATTCCGTGAGATTCAGCAAGTGCCTTAAACATCCCTACAAAAATGCCAAAGAAAGCTCCCAAGACAATAGACATCAAAAATAATAACAATCCACGTTTCTTTTTCTTTTCCATATTCATTCTCCTTATTTACTTGCTAGATTTTTGGATTTCTTTTCAATCCAGTCAACGACTGGGATAAGAGCAAAGTAGGCCCAGATAAATTGGTCGCTGTAATAGAGATCAAACCATCCTAGATTTGTTCCAATTAGTAGACATAGGCTGACTAATAGAGCTATGGCAACTACATAATAGATCACTTTATACTTGTTCATCATTGTTCTCCTTTTTCTTCAACCGATTGAAAATGGACAAGAGGGCTAAATTAAGCCAAAACAAATACTTACTTTCAACAAAATAGAACCACCCCAGTAATGTTCCAATCATAGCGAAAGCATTCACAATGAGGGCAAGAACACTCATGTAATAAATCACTTTAAACTTGTTCATCACTCGTCCTCCTCCAAGCGAAATACCGATTCGACTGTTTCGTTGAAAATCTGAGATATTTTCAAGGCAATCACAACGGACGGGGTGTATTCGTCCCGTTCTAATAGGCTGATAGTCTGTCTGGAAACCTCTGCTAGCTTGGCTAGTTCGGTTTGATTAAGGCCATCGCGAGCCCGCAGCTCTTTTAGACGATTTTTTAGTTGCATGTCACACACCTACTCTCCGTCAAATTCAACAGTTTGGATATCCTCAATGCGTTGCAACTTGAATTTTTCTTTCCCCTTTTTATCAACACGACGTAGCTTGACCCATTCCTCATCAACATCCACAACTTCCCAGTTATCTGTTCCAAAAACTTGTCCAACGATTGTCGGTGTTTTCCCAATCAATTCTTTTAAAATTCTTGACATTTCTTTATTTCCTTTCTGTTTTTGCTCAATTCTTTTGATTTTATTCTCTAGTTTCTTGACCTTTTGGGAATGGTAGATATAATACATAATCACAAGAGGTACAAATCCTAATGCCCACATAATCGTTCCTTGCTCCTTTTCTCTTAACTTGCTTACATTGTAACACATCTTTTTCTTTTTGACAAGCATATTTGTCAAAAAGTTTATGATTTTTGTCATTTTGCAAAAGAAAAAGGTCAGGAGTAGGTTCCTGACCGGTTTATCTGTTATTAAAAGCCTAGTTTTTCAAAAATTTCTGAGAAATTTTGGCTGATTGTCTCAAGCGACACTTGCACTTCTTCTCGGGTTTGGTTGTTCTTGACTGTCACTTGTCCACTTTCGACTTCACTCTCTCCTAGGGTAATGAGAGTCTTAGTCGCAAAGACATCGGCTGACTTGAACTGAGCTTTGAGCTTACGGTTGAGGTAATCACGCTCTGCTTTGAAACCTTGTTGACGAAGATTTTGTATCAATTCCAAGGCCTTGACATTTGCTCCATCACCCAAGACTGCGATATAGACATCTAGGGCGTTTTCGATAGGGAGGGCCACACCTTGCTTTTCAAGAATGAGAAGCAGGCGCTCTACACCAAGTCCAAAACCAAAGCCAGCAGTTTCCGGGCCTCCAAAGTAAGAAACCAAACCATCGTAACGACCACCCGCACAGACTGTCAAGTCATTGCCCTCAATCTCAGTGATAAACTCAAAAATGGTGTGGTTGTAGTAGTCCAAACCACGCACCATATTGGTATCGATGATATAGTCTACTCCAAGATTCTCCAACATCTGACGCACAGCATCAAAATGCGCTTGGCTTTCTTCATCAAGGAAGTCCAAGATAGACGGTGCATTCTCTACTGCCACCTTGTCTTCTTTTTCCTTAGAGTCCAAGACACGGAGAGGATTTTCCTCCAAACGACGTTGGCTATCCTTAGACAAGGTCTCCTTGAGCGGTGTCAAATAGTCAATTAAGGCTTGGCGGTAGGCCGCGCGACTCTCAAGATTTCCAAGAGTGTTGAGGTGCAATTTGACACCTTGGATACCGATTTCTTTCAAGAAATGGGCTGCCATAGCGATGGTTTCCACATCGGTAGCCGGATTGCTAGATCCAAAACACTCAACACCAATCTGGTGGAACTGGCGCAAACGCCCTGCCTGTGGACGCTCATAGCGGAACATAGGGCCCATGTAGTAGAACTTACTTGGCTTTTGCACTTCTGGGGCGAAAAGTTTATTTTCCACATAGGAACGGACAACGGGCGCTGTTCCTTCTGGACGGAGGGTGATATGGCGGTCACCCTTGTCATAAAAGTCGTACATTTCCTTGGTTACGATATCCGTTGTATCTCCGACAGAGCGACTGATAACCTCGTAATGCTCAAAAATAGGCGTGCGCACTTCTGCGTAGTTGTAACGCTTGAAAATCTCACGGGCAAAGCCCTCAACGTACTGCCACTTGGCAGATTCAGCAGGTAAAATATCCTGCGTTCCTTTTGGTTTTTGTAATTTCATAGGGAATCCTCTTTAAACTTAATAGTCTTATTTTACCATAAATAAAGGGATTAAAACAGTGAGAAAAAAATTAGGATTTCCCCCAAATCATTCATACCTCTCTCAACTAGATGTAACTTACAAAACCCCTGACCTCATGAGCCACTTTCTTCCTCCTCATGAGGCCAGTTTTACTTTCTGCTGTTCCAGTATCATTTTTCCTCGCTAGATTTCCTCAAAAGGGCAGACTCCTCCCTTGGTGCGTCACACGATTTTTTCATCTCGACTGTTATTTAATGCATCATTAACGACGCTTTTCTTCTAGGTGGTTCATAAGGAACAGGAAGATTCAGGTTGACTTTTCTAATCCTAGAATAAAGTGCTGAAAACAATTCGGAATAGGCATAGAGACTAGACAATTTGAGGAGCTGCTTGCGTCCTGTTCGAACACATTTTCCTACCACGTGAAGAAAAAGATGGCGGAAGCGTTTGATTGTTAAAGCTTGGAAGTCACCTCCAGCTAGATGTTTGAGAAAAAGATAGAGATTGTAGGCGATACAGCTCATCATCATACGAACTTCGTTTTTGATTAAGGCTGAACTATCCGTTTTATCACCAAAAAATCCCTCCTTCA
>NZ_VMMS01000090.1:0-8568 GCF_013277315.1 Streptococcus sp. 2106 | reverse complement strand
AATATATTATTAAAAGTCTCTTCAAATACTCTGATTTATTTAAAGGCCTTGAATACTCTATCTAATTTCTATTCCTTAGTGGGTCGTGAACAAGAATATGAGGCAAACTACTCTCATTTGATGGAGTTATATCAGACAAAAAATTTTGAGCATCAAGAGTTTTTATTTGGCTACATCAGAGTTCGTTACAATTACGCTCACTACCTAGTATCAAAGGAAAAATATAATGAAGTCATCCAAGAAGCTCTTGAGACTATCGAACTCTGTAAAGAGAGGCAAACAAGTTACCAACTAGCTCCCCTGCTCGTTCTCGTTGGAAATTGTGGAACACAATTCCTTGGCAAAGAACAAGTCAAAAATTATTATATAGAAGCAAGAGAGTTATGTAAGATTTATAACAATCCTTTAATGTTGATGAAGATAGAAAATTATTTGAAGGAACTAGATGCTGTTTAGTTTATCTTGATATTGGAGTGTTACTTAAACATTAAATAGCCTGTAAGGCTGATAGTTAGATTAATACTATCAGCCTTATGATTATGTGACTATTAGTTCGTCTCGCTCCGTTAGGTGCGAGACAAAAAAACCACCCGCTATGCGGGTGCAGTTCATTCAACACCTGATAGTATGCGTTTTTTAGGGTTTTAAAGACTGATTGCTCAGTCTCTTTTTCATTATAATTCAGTTATAATTTAATCTTATTTGAAAAAGTGGGTGATGCTTTTCTTTAACAAGACTATGATGATAGTACTTCCAAAAGTTATAGATCCCATGTTATCTTTCAAGTATCAGTGTTCTAAATTCGCTATATCTTGTTAGGGGTTGGGTAGAATCATTGATAACAGACTGTTGCAAATCTAGTTAGCTGCATGATTTATATTTATCTATTTTTCTAGTAACCAATCTATGATATTTTTCTTCTCAATACCATTGTAATTTGCTGTTGGCTGAATCGTATCCATTGTTAATAGATATTTTGGGAATTGATCTTTAATGGCTTCTAGTGGTCTAAGTTCTCTTTCTAGTGTTTCTGGAGCAAGTGTTGTTTCACTGACCTGATAATAAGCGTAGTGGCCAAGATCAGTTACAACAACAAAATCAACCTCATACTTATCTAAATTACCAACATATACTTGTGAATATCTACGCCTCAATTCCAAATATACCATATTTTCCAAGATATGCCCAATGTCTTCTTTGTGGTCTGGTAATAAGAGATGTCGTAAACCTAAATCAACGGGATAATATTTTTCTAAGCGTTGCAATAATGCTCGACCTTTTACATCAAAACGTGGAACAGAATAAAAAAGTAAACTGTCTGTCAAAGTTGTCAAATAATTTTCCAAAGTATTATGGGATATTGAAACATTTTGGCTGACTAGGGTATTGCGAATCTTATTTGTTGATATTAAGCTACCTGTACTACTGAGAAGGGTTCGGACAATGCGCTCAATAATAGTAGGATTTGGATTTCCCAATCTAGTGACAATATCATTTAACAGTATGGAGTTATATATTCCTCTGAGATAGTCAATTTTTTCAGCGTAAGATGATGTTTGCAATAAGTAAGGGAAAGCACTAAAGAGATAATTGTTAAAAATTTCTGTTGTATTCAGATTCTCTGAGAGAGATTGACCTGATAGGTATTCTTCAAATGACAAAGGAAGAACCTCTATCTCAACATACCGACCAGTCAAGTTTGTAGCTAATTGGCTACTCATAAAGTAGGCATTTGATCCAGTCAAATAGAGGTCAACATTTGGCAAGATGAATAGACTATCTGCTACCAGTTCAAATTTTTCAACATGTTGAATTTCATCTAAAAAGATATAGTATGTTTTCTCTCCAACTAACTGCCCTTTTATATAAGTGAATAATGTTTGAAAATGTCGCAGGTCATAATAACTTAGATCCTCAAAATTGATGGATATAATCTGATCCTCGTCTACCCCAGTTGCTAGTAACTCCTCTTTATAGAGTTGAAAGAGAACAGATTTACCAGCTCGTCTAACTCCACTAACAACTTTGATGATTTGTCGGTCACGATGTCTTCTTAAAAAGTCTAAATAATGTGGTCTTTTGATATAGTTCATAATAGATACCTCAAAGATAGTATAATACAAATAGAAATTATTTTCAAATATTTAGAAATAATATTTAATTTGTTTGATTATTTCTAATTGTTTAGAAATAATATCTGGAACTATTTAAATATCTTCAAGATAGAAAAAGAAATTGTACTTGTTGATGTTGAATCATTTGTGTTAACAAGTCATTTAGAAGCATTTAAGAAATTAGTGAAATGAAAAACTCATGGCAGAACAAATTGTTGGGTATATGGTCTATTACTAACAACTACTGCTAGTTTATGAGATAGATATTTAATTATTCTCGGATAAATAGGATAAGCGTGCTGAAAACTTAGATATGACAAACAAAATAAAATTTTTAAAAGCTACAGAGAAACATGGTATAATGTATCTAAAGGAGGTAGCATATGTCCTTAGATATAGATAAAGAAAAGATGACAATCATGGGAATAGCTTTTGAAAACAGATCCGTTTTTAAGAGTGTTTGGTATGCTTTAAGTACAAATATGATTGAAGGATGGCGACCTACGGTTAGTGATGTTGAAAAATTACGAGATGAAGCTCTTGCTCTGGGGATGACTTAATGAAGCGCAACTGTTATGAATCTTATGACTATGTTGATCCGGATAATTTATATACCGATCCGGGTTCTTCAGTTCTAAGAAATAAGCAGGAAGGAAAAAAGCATGTGAGCTTGAATATCGTATGATTGCTAGTAAGAGTTTGAAATTATTTATCAATCCTATCTTAGTTAATAGTTTAAAAGTAGTTTGTTTCACAACTGCATAAGCTTAGAAAAGTTGAAAAGTGATAACTCTTTAATAAACTCTTGGTTTGTTAAAAGATATTTTGTCCACTACATTTTTTCAATTGACTATTATTTGTCATAGATATAACAGATAGAACATTGCATTCAGAATAATGAAAAACGCATCAAAAATGGTGCGTTCTGTTTTTATGCTATCATAAAAGGAGGAAAACAAAGTGAAAATTTTTAAGGGAGAGTTTTATCGAATCTCTGTATTAACAGACAAGCTAGTAAGGTTAGAATACTCTCAAACTGGAAGTTTTGAGGATAGAACGACACAACTTATCTATAATAGAGATTTTGGCCAAGTTTCGTTAGATTATATCGAGACATCAAACGTACTAGATATTATGACGGACTATTTTCATCTGCACTTTAATAAAGGAGAATTTAACGCCGAAAATTTATTTATAGAATTAAAAGGAAATTTTGCCGTATATGGTAGTCGCTGGTATTTTGGTGAATCTATTGAAACGTTAAAAGGAACAGCTCGGACTCTGGATGAGGCAGATGGAGCAATCTCGTTAGAAGATGGAATTATTAGCCGAAATGGTATAGCCTTATTGGATGATTCTCAAGGATTTATTTGGGATGAACAGTCTGGTTATATTGAGAGAGAAAATCAAATTGACCTCTATTTCTTTGCCTATGGGCATGATTATAGAGGAGCAATCAGAGACTTTTACCATTTGACTGGTTCAACACCTTTGTTGCCAAGATATGCTTTAGGCAATTGGTGGAGTAGATATTGGCCTTATACGTCGGATGAATACTTGGATTTAATAGACAGATTTGAAACAGAGAACATTCCATTATCTATCGGTGTGTTAGATATGGATTGGCATATCACTGACATTCCAGCTCGTTTTGGAAGTGGCTGGACAGGATATAGTTGGAATAGAAACTTAATACCAAATCCAGAACAGTTATTGCAACAACTTCATGATAGAAAGTTAAAACTCTCCTTAAATGTCCATCCTGCTGATGGTATACGGGCTTATGAAGAAGCTTATCCTCGAGTCGCAAAACGATTGGGGTTAAATGTAGAACTAGAAGAACCTGCTATTTTTGATTTTTTTAATCCATCTTTTAGAGAAGCCTACTTTAAAGATGTTCATTATGAGCTAGAAAAGCAGGGAGTAGATTTTTGGTGGATTGACTGGCAACAAGGGACTCAAGGTATCTTGGATCCACTGTGGCTTTTAAACCATTATCACTATCAGGATAGTTGTAAAAATGCAGAAGGTGGCTTAATTTTATCAAGGTATGCAGGTCCTGGTAGTCACCGCTACCCTGTTGGTTTTTCAGGGGACACTATTATTAGTTGGAATTCCTTAAGATTTCAACCTTATTTTACAGCGACAGCATCAAATATCGGTTATAGTTGGTGGAGCCATGATATCGGTGGGCACATGCTGGGGGATTATGACGAGGAGCTACAAACTAGATGGCTACAGTTTGGTGTTTTTAGTCCGATCACTCGATTACATAGTTCTAGAAGTCCCTTCAATAGTAAAGAACCTTGGTTTTTTTCAGAAACAACATCTAAGATTATGAAGAAATACCTTCGTTTGAGACATCAGATGATTCCCTATCTATATACCATGAATGTAAAGACACACGAGGAAGGTGCCCCATTAATTAGCCCAATGTATTATTTCTACCCAGAGAATGATGAGAGTTATAATGTCCCAAACCAATACTTTTTTGGAACAGAACTGATGGTGGCTCCCATTGTAGAAAAGATGGATTTGGCATTCCGATCTGCAAAAGTGGATGTATGGTTCCCTGAAGGTGAATGGTATGACTTCTTTTCAGCGAAAAAGTACACAGGTGGTGTGAAGTTAAGTGTTTATAGAGACATTTCGACTATACCTGTGTTTGCAAAAAGTGGTGCAATCATTCCCTTGGTTGGTTCTGAGATAGATATGGGTGTGGAGTTACCTGAAATTGTAGATTGGTATGTATTCCCAGGCAAACAACATTCCTTTGAAATGATTGAAGATCAAAATGGTCAAAGATATAAAACAAGATTATCAATCGACTGGGAAATGGGAATGCTAGAGTTAACATTACAAGGAGATTCTAGTATCGTTCCAAGCAATAGAAGGCATAGAATTCATTTTAAAGGAACGAATGTGTCTATAATTGAATTGCCAAATAAGAATGATACAGCTAGATTTGAATGTAAAGATAATAAAATACCATCTCTGAATGATGAAGTTTTTAGACTACTAAAGACGGCTTCTCTTCCATATGAATTAAAAGATAGATTGTTAAATCAATTCATCAATGCTAAAACTTCTCATGACTTAATGAATATCTTGCATCATCAGGACGAGGAATTGAGAGGGCGTTTGTTAGAAATGATATTTACTAGCGAAAACTAATTGAAATAATTAGAAAGTCATTTGTTTAGTGTATATGAAGATTCGGTATGGTATTTGTTATCATTGGTCACATTCAAAATGTGAAATAAGTAGCTACAACATAGACTTTACAACACTTCATGTTTCATATCATGGAGTGTTTTTCTATTTAAGTCAAAGCCCATCAAAAAATCTCACTATTCATTAGGCTAAAGGAAACCTAATCATAGTGAGATTGTGAATTATAGTAGTTTTTGTATGGCCTCTTCAATTTGTTTTGGGTCTGTTTTTGAAGAGAAGCGTTCAAAGACCTGTCCATCACGACCGATGAGAAACTTAGCGAAATTCCATTCGACTCGTTTTCCCAGTGGGCCAGATTTTTGTTCTTTCAACCAAACATAGAGAGGATCTGCTTCCTTACCGTTGACCTTGATCTTGGCAAAACGTGGGAAGGTGGTCTGATAATGTAGGCTACAGAAGCTGTTGATTTCCTCTGCGCTGCCTGGTGCTTGTCCCATAAACTGATTGCAAGGGAAGTCTAAAATCTCAAAACCTTGTTCTTGATAGCGGTCATAGAGTTCTTGAAGTCCCTGGTACTGGGGCGTTAAACCACATCCAGTAGCAGTGTTGACAACCAAGAGAATCTTACCACGATAGGCATCTAGTGAGATTTCTTGATTGTATTGGTTCAAGACTGAAAAATCGTATAGTGAGGTCATTGCTTGCTTTTCTCCTTCCGTTTGGTATTTTTAGGAGTTTTCTCCTCCTGTAGTGATAGAAATCCGTAGGTCAGGGTTCCGAAAATACTACCGATAATAAGATCATACATCAGGAAAGGACCACTTTTATCAAATTGCATGAGCAACTTCACAAAATCTGGAAGGGACATCTGCTGAACGAAGACTTTATGAAAGATGAGTAGGGTAAAGAGGCCAATCTGAAGACCGATAAACACAACCCAGCTTCGAAATTTGATTTGGGCTTTGCTGTAGGTTTTGAGAATGATTTCTGACTTGTCATCTTTTTCCAAGTGGAGTTCTTTGACGGCTCTTTGAGTTTTTAAGGTAATGAAAAAAATGAGTCCAGAGTAAACATAGGGCATAGCATAGCGAACGGCTTCTATGAAGCGTCCAAATAACAGATAAAACAAGAAGAGAAAGAAGGAAGAATAAACGATTTGGACCATGGAACGGGCACAAGCTTTGTAGATAATCTCTTGCCGGCATTCATCAAAAGGGCCTTGGATGTGAAAGAGATTTCGAAGTAGGCGAGTGGTGAAGTCTTCTTTTTTCATGTTAGTAACCTCCTAAATGAGTGGTTTTACTGACTTTCTTTTACGAATTGATAGAGATAATAAAGATAAGTGATAGAAGAAAGGCTAGCGATAGTCAGCAGTAAATAATATTTCCAATCGCTTGAGATGAGCATCAGTTGTGGTAAAGATAGAATCATAAAGCATAGTGCTAAGTTGAGTATGCGTGTTTTTTGGGAGTCAATCTTTAGATAAGTCAGTCCTTTGTTAAGGGCTGGAACAAAGACTAGCACGAGGAATATCTCTCTGATTAAGTTCCCTGAAACGATGATGAAGATGAGCAGAGAACTGAACAAAAGATGATAGGTAAGTAAAGTTAGTAATGATTTCATAGGGCACCTCTTAATCCTGGTCTTTTTTAGCTCTTGCAATACGAAGTGAGTCGACAATATGCATCATCACTCCGAAAAAGAAAGCTCCCAGTATAGTTTTAAAAATATGTTTTGTATTTAGAAGAGAACTGATAAAATTTGGATTTTCACTTGTTAGGGTATCAATGAGTGGAATTATAAAAAATATCACTGTTCCATAAATCGAACCTGCTTTCAGACCAGGATAACGTAACTGTTTCTTTTCTTTTTTCATGAGTTTCCTCCTAATCATTATCTTGATTTTTCTTAGTTTTTGCAATGCGACGGGAGATGATAATTTGTATAATCACTCCGAAGAAGAAAGACTGGAGAATACTTGAAAAAATATTTTTAAAAGCGAGAAGTGACTGAAGATAGTCCTGACTCTCACCTAGCAGTATATGGAGAAGAGGGCTTGAAAAAAAACTCATTAATCCATAGAGTAGACCTGCTTTCAGACCTGGGTAATGTAGTTGCTTACTTTCTTTCTCACTCAGCATATCTGGATCAATAGCTGTAATCCCTGTTTTTTTGGTTTGGGAGAGCACATAGAGAGCAGAAATCATCGAAATGCCGAATACCACAAGAGGATAGCCGATAGCGACAATTTGTGGGTATTTATAAGCGAGGACAAAGGGGATGAGATTTCCAAATGTCATCAGATAAAAGAGGATGATAAAGACTTGATTGCCGATACGATCAGCCTCGCGTCGTTTGTGTTCATCAAGTGGTCCTGAAATGCCATAAATGCGTTTGATCAGTTTTTCCGTGAAGGTTTCTTTTTTCATAAGTTTGCTCCTTTTTTAAAAATTATCCTCCCAAAAGAGACTGTTGAGGTCAGTTTGGAGGCTGCGGGCGAGATTGAGACAGAGTTCCAAGGTTGGATTGTACTTGTCGTTTTCAATCATATTGATGGTCTGTCTCGAGACACCGATATCCTTGGCTAGTTCTAGCTGGGAAATGCCCAGTTCCTTGCGAAATTCTTTCACACGATTCATCTGGTCTCCTTTCTGATTTATGTCGTATATATTTGACTATATTATATTCTTTTAAATATAAAGTGTCAAGTATTTTTGACATATTTTTTGAAGAAATAGTAGTCTCCTTGTCCGATTATCACATTAAAATGAAAGCTCTTCTAGGCATAAGAAAACACCTCTGAGTTATACTTGTTGTTCAACCACAAACACAAGAAAGGCACAGAGATGCAAAACCATTATACTACAAAAGCCAAACATTTGACAATCGATAACCGTCGCTTAATCGAACGATGGAAAAAGGAAGGGAAATCAAATAGAGAAATTGCCTTTCTGCTTGGAAAAGTTCCTCAAACTATCCACACTGAAATCAAGCGTGGGACAGTCCGACAATGTCTTGGAAAAGGGTGCTTCAAAGAGGTTTATTCTGCCGACTATGCTCAACAGTCTTATGAAAACAATCGCAAGCGCTCGGTCAAGAAATCAAGCTTGACCAAGGAACTAAAGGAAAAGATTCTCCACTATCATAACCAAAAATTTTCGCTTGATAAGAAACAGGCTAGCACCAACTTTAAACCTGCTGGTCAATCCATCGAACAGCGGCCTGAAGCTATAAATCTTCGCTTGGAGAATGGGCATTATGATACTCAATCATTTTCAAA
>NZ_VMMS01000009.1:8644-13417 GCF_013277315.1 Streptococcus sp. 2106 | reverse complement strand
AAAACGGTGTTTTGAGCAGCCTGCGGGCTAGCTTCCTAGTTTGCTCTTTGATTTTCATTGAGTATAAACAGCCACTCTCCAGTTCAATTGGAGAGTTTTTTATAAGAACAGAGATTTACACACCTAGATTTGACACCATACATTTTCTATGATAAAATGTAACAAATTCATTTACAACAAATCGAAATCTAAATGAAATGGAATTTTCTATGAAATCAATCAAAGGACTACTCTTTATCATAGCTAGTTTTATCTTGACTCTTTTGACTTGGATGAACACTTCTCCCCAATTCATGATTCCAGGACTAGCTTTAACAAGCCTATCTCTGACTTTTATCCTAGCCACTCGTCTCCCACTACTAGAAAGCTGGTTTCACGGTTTGGAGAAGGTCTACACCGTCCACAAATTCACAGCCTTTCTCTCAATCATCCTACTAATCTTTCATAACTTTAGTATGGGCGGTTTGTGGGGCTCTCGCTTAGCTGCTCAGTTTGGTAATCTTGCCATCTATATCTTTGCCAGCATCATCCTTGTCGCCTATTTAGGCAAATACATCCAATACGAAGCTTGGCGATGGATTCACCGCCTGGTTTACCTAGCCTATATTTTAGGACTCTTTCACATCTACATGATAATGGGCAATCGTCTCCTTACATTTAATCTTCTAAGTTTTCTTGTTGGTAGCTATGCCCTTTTAGGCTTACTAGCTGGTTTTTATATCATTTTTCTATATCAAAAGATTTCCTTCCCCTATCTAGGGAAAATTACCCATCTCAAACGCTTAAATCACGATACTAGAGAAATTCAAATCCATCTTAGCAGACCTTTCAACTATCAATCAGGACAATTTGCCTTTCTAAAGATTTTCCAAGAAGGCTTTGAAAGTGCTCCGCATCCCTTTTCTATCTCAGGAGGTCATGGCCAAACTCTTTACTTTACTGTTAAAAATTCAGGCGACCATACCAAGAATATCTATGACAATCTTCAAGCCGGCAGCAAAGTAACCCTAGACAGAGCTTACGGACACATGATCATAGAAGAAGGACGAGAAAATCAGGTTTGGATTGCTGGAGGTATTGGGATCACCCCCTTCATCTCTTACATCCGTGAACATCCTATTTTAGATAAACAGGTTCACTTCTACTATAGCTTCCGTGGAGATGAAAATGCAGTCTACCTAGATTTACTCCATGACTATGCTCAGAAAAATCCTAATTTTGAACTCCATCTAGTAGACAGTAGGAAAGACGGCTATCTTAATTTTGAGCAAGAAGAAGTGCCCGAACAGGCAACCGTCTATATGTGTGGTCCCCTTTCTATGATGAAGACACTTGCCAAACAGATTAAGAAACAAAATCCAAAAGCAGAGCTTATTTACGAAGGATTCAAGTTCAAATAAGTACTCATACTCTCCTGGGATTCCCCAGGAGAGTTTTTTATAGCCAAATGAAATAAGACCAGAGCGATGAAATTTTGGAATTCAAATCAATTGATAAGAATGTTTTATAGTGGAATGAAATAGGATACGAACAAATTGATTAGGAAAATCAAATGAATTTATAGAAATATTTTAGCAGTTATATTGTCCTGTTCTAGTTTCAAAACGCTATAGAAGCAGCATTGTGCTAGTCTAGATTCAGTTTACTATACTAAAACGAGTAGCTTGAAATCAAAAAACCCACCCTCACAGGCAGGTTTTATCTGTATTATTCAGCTAGATTATGCTTTACCTTCTGAACCGAATACGTCGATACGTTCTTCAACCGATGCTTGGATAGCTTTTACACCGTCAGCCAAGAATTTACGTGGGTCGAAGAGTTTTTTCTTATCGTATTCTGCTTCGTTTGCTTCGTAGTCACGAGCAAATTTACGAGTTGCGTTAGCGAATGCGATTTGGCATTCTGTGTTAACGTTAACTTTGGCAACACCAAGTTTGATAGCTGCTTGGATTTGCTCATCAGGAATACCTGAACCACCGTGCAATACGATTGGGAATCCTGGAAGAGCTTCTGTCAATTTTTGCAAGTGGTCAAGGTCAAGACCTTCCCAGTTTGCTGGGTAAGGACCGTGGATGTTACCGATACCAGCTGCCAAGAAGTCGATACCAGTTTCAACCATTGCTTTAGCGTCTTCGATTGGAGCCAATTCACCTTTACCGATGATTCCGTCTTCTTCACCACCGATAGTACCAACTTCAGCTTCTACTGAGATACCTTTAGCGTGTGCTTTTTCAACAACTTCTTTAGCCAATTTAAGGTTTTCTTCAACTGGAAGGTGTGAACCGTCAAACATGATTGAAGTGTAACCAACTTCGATACACTCAAGTGCATCTTCGTAGTGGCCGTGGTCAAGGTGGATAGCTACTGGTACAGTGATACCCATTGATTCAACAAGGTTAGCGATCAAGTTGCGAGCAACTTTGTAACCACCCATGTATTTAGCAGCACCCATTGAAGTTTGGATCAAAACTGGAGCTTTTTTAGCTTCTGCTGCGCGCAAGATAGCTTGAGTCCACTCAAGGTTGTTTGTGTTAAATCCACCAACTGCATAACCGTTGTCACGAGCTGCTTGGACAAATTTTTCTGCTGAAACGATTGCCATTTTATCAGGCCTCCTGTATATTTTTATGGGTCACCCCATTTACATTGTTCATTTTATCACTTTTTGACAAAAAAATCTAGTTTTTCCCGTAGTTTCGATTTAATTTCTTCTAGCTTCATCCATGTAAACCCTTTCTATCTCTAGTCTTGGGCGACTTTTGGAAAAGCTATGAAGAAGGTTAAACGATTCTCCTCCATCTCGAAATGATAAGCTAATTTTTCATGTTCCAATAGACTCTTGACCACAAAGAGTCCCATCCCAGGCCCTTTGGGCTTGCGACTAGCATTATCAGAAAAAGACTGGGCTAGTTTTTCTTGTTCTTCTGAGCTACAGCTATTCTCGATAAAGAGTTCCCCTTCTCTTTCTCCAATGCCAACCAAGCCACCTGGAACAGAGTGCTTGATGGCATTGCTGATGAGATTAGAAAGAATCAACTTCATAACTGATGGGTTTAGATAAGCCTGCTGATGGGTCAAACTATTGTCAATCTGGAGCTCTCTTTCCTTGGCGAGCAAGGCATAATCCTTAACCAGACTTTGTGTCATCTGGAGGAGGTCAATTTCTTCCCTATCATCTCGCAACTCCTGCACAGAAGAGAGGGAAAGTATCTGCAGAACATGGTGATTGAGTTCATCCACAATCCCCAAGGCAACTCCCAGATACTGGTCTCTATCCTTATAACGACCGATATTCTCTTTCATGTTTTCGATCAGGATTTTCAAACTAGCCAGCGGTGTTTTCAGTTCATGAGAAGCCCCTCGTAGGAATTCGACCTTCATCTTCTCCAGCTGGAGAATGGCTTCATTCTTGTCATGCAAGTCTGCAATGACAGTCAAAAGATGCTGGTAGAGGCTATTGATTTGTTCCTTGAGATCACCAATCTCATCCCTAGAATCCACGCGCAATCGCACTTGGGAATCCAGTTCCATCATTCTACGAGTCACCCGTTTGATTTCCAAGATCGGGGCAACAATGGTCCGAGCATAGATGTAGGCCACCAAGAGGGAAATTAGAAAGGATGCCAGCAAGGTATAGGGAAGAAATTGGAGACTGATTTGCTCTGCTTCCTTTTGCAAATCCATAGAAACCAGAAACTGGAGAGTCATGGTGCTACCATCTTGCGTTGTCACCTCACGCTCCTCAATAAAGAGAGAGGTGGTCTGACGGTCCGTATCCAGAGGAATGCTGTCCTTGACTTCTAACTTGTCCTCTGTCATCTCGCCCTTAACGCCCCCCTTGATATCACTAGTCTGGGAATACAGCTCTAACACTTGCTCGATGCTCTGCCTATCCTTTCCTTCTAGGGACTTGGCAATAGCTGTCGCTTTCTGGCCAATGGTTTCCTGACGATGACTCAGATAAGTCGAGGGAAATAGAAAATAAATAGCTAAATGAAGGCAGATAACCAGAACACTAAATATCGAGAAGGTATAGATAAATATCTTTGTAAATAAACCTGTTCGTCTCATTTTCGCTCCAATTTATAACCAACATTGCGCACAGTGAGGATGCAGTCCAAGTCTAGCTTTTTCCGCAATTCCTTGATATAAACATCAATGACACGGTCAAAGGGAACCTCATCTGTCGCTTTCCAGACGGCATCGATTATCTGAGACCGAGTCAAGGCCCGGCCTTCATTTTTCACCAGATAGTCCAGAATTTCCAACTCTTTGGCATTGATAAGCACTTCTTGACCTGCTAGACTGGCACTGTAGCTCTCAAAATCCACCCTGGCATCTTTATAAGAGAAGATTCGTCCTGTATCGTAGTATCTCTTGAAAATTGCATCCACCCTCACTTTTAAGAGGGAGAGGGAGAAGGGCTTTTCCAGATAGCCATCTGCCAGAGAAGCAAAGGCACTCATCTTGTATTCCTCATCCTGAAAGGCGGTCAGCATCAAGACAGGAACCTGACTGGTTTTACGAATCTCAGCTAGGACTTCTAGACCATTGAGCTTGGGCATCTGGATATCTAGTAAAATCAAGGCTACTTCATAGCTGGAAAATTTTTCTAAGGCTTCTTGCCCATCTGCAGCCTCAAGGGTTTCATAGCCACAATCCGTCAAATAATCACTGACCCCCTCACGGATCATCTCTTCATCTTCTACAATTAAAATTTTCATACTTTAACTGCTCTCTATTTTTTATTTTTCTTATACTCAATAAAAATCA
>NZ_VMMS01000009.1:6895-8628 GCF_013277315.1 Streptococcus sp. 2106 | reverse complement strand
TCAGTAACCATACATACGGTAAGGCGACGCTGACGTGGTTTGAAGAGATTTTCGAAGAGTATAAATACCTACTCTATTTTCTATTATAATCTCTTACTGGCCTTTTGTCTGTAAGCAACTGACCACTCGATAAACCAAAGAGAGCCTATCGCTCTCTCTGCTTGCATTTCACTCTCTATAGAATGAAAATTATTTAGCTGCTTTTGAAAATGTTACAACGTAGTTATAATCTTTCCCATTAGCTTGATAGACATAGTCCTCTTTTAAAGTATAGCCACGTTTGCCCAACTCTTCTTTCTTAGCATCAACTTGGTTCTTGACTGCCACTTTTACTTCATCATCTGTTGAACCTTCCGCGATTTCAAGAGGAGTTCCATTGATATCTCCTAGAAAACCTGCAATATCTTTCATTTTATCAAAGTTATAAAAAACATTGACTTTGACCTTTTGAGGAGCTGGTGTTACAACTTCTTCAGCTTCTACTGTTGTTCCTGCGTCTTTTGGAGCTAGTGTTTCTTCTGTTCCTACTTCTACAGATGGTTGTGTGTCTGTTGACTCACTTTCAGAGGTAACTGATGCTTCTTTTGACTCTGACGATTCTTCTGATGTGGCATTTGTTGTTCCATCTTGTGTCTCAGAATTATTTTCTTGTGAATTTACTAAGTTAGAATCAGACGAAGTCGCTTCTCCAGTTTCTTCTGTGGTGGTCAATACTTTTTCTGAGTCTGACGATGGAGCTACAGATGTTTTTCCTGTTTCTGCCATATCCGTAGCTGATGTGTTTTCAGCTGGTTCTACTTGGCTTTTCTCTGTGCTTTCCGTAGATTCTACAGTCTTTGCTTCTCCTGTTGCTCCGTTACCGTGCGATGTTACATCTCTTGTTTCTGAAGACGCTTCCTGTGAATTAACATCTTTACTGTTTGTCTCTTCTATCAGATGTGTTTTCGACAATATCAGCTTTTGTTTTAAATGAGGAAAGTTGAGATTCTGTCACCTCTGCTTCTTGAATTGCTGGCCCATACTGTCCAACTAAAGCCTCCGAGTCGACCTTATCTCCTAAAATTTGTGCAACAGTAATCCAGTGATGTTCATGACGAGGGTTATTAAATGCACCAAGACCTGTATAAGTATATAGAGGATTTATCAATGATTTATAATGACCAGTTTGACCTGCAACTGTCTCACCCTTTGATTTTTTAATATAATCGGCTTTTTCTGAGTACCATTGCTTAATCGCCTCTGCAAATCCTTTATAATTCCACGCCAAGTTTTCTCCAAATGTTCTAGTACCAGTCGGAAAAGCTGTCCAAATATTTTTGTCAGAGAGACGAGCATGGGCATTCGTAATAGAAGACTCAGCAGCTCTCATAAGAGCCGTTTTTTCCAGTTGTGTTGACCACTTAATCGGAACATACTTATCTACTAATTTCTCCTCAAAAGCCTCTTTACGAATCTTATTAAGAGAATCTAAGATAGCTTGTTGATCTGGTGTTAAAAATTCTCCTTTGATTCCCACCAAAACATTGCCAGCAGATGCTTGACTCACTTCCGATTTAAATACAGTCTGCACCTCCTTTTGTGGTACAGCCGGCACTTCCCCTTTCGGTGTTACTGGATCTTCCGTGGTTGGTCTTGTAGCTACCGGTGCTTCTGATTTTGGTGCTGGAGACGCTGGTGCTTCTGATTTTGGCGCTGGCGCTGCTGGTGCTTCTGATTTTGGCGCTGGGGTCGCT
>NZ_VMMS01000009.1:0-6844 GCF_013277315.1 Streptococcus sp. 2106 | reverse complement strand
TGATTTTGGTTCTGATACCGTTGACTCTTCTACTTTCGGTGCTGGAGATACGGGTGCTTCTGCTTTTGGTTCTGATACCGTTGGCTCATCCGCTTTCGGTGCTGGGGTCGCTGGCTCTTCTACTTCTGGTGCCAGTGTTGCTGGTTCTTCCGCTTTTGGCGCCGGTGACACTGGTTCTTCCACTTTTGGTGCTGGGGTCGCTGGTTCTTCCGATTTTGGTTCTGATACCATTGGCTCTTCCACTTTCGGTGCTGGCGCTTCAGAACTTGGATTTGAAACTACAGGTTGATTTGTTGTCCCTATATTTGAAAGGGCCTTGTCTACTACTGGACTTGATTCAGTTGAGTTCCCTGATTCAATTGTAGTATCTGCAGATGGAGCATGTAAAGTTTCTGATCTTGTTTCGGCTTTTGGCGCAACTGAGACTGAGGTTTCTGATTTCGATGCCGGCAATACTGACTCTTCAGCTTTCTCTGCTGACGCCGCTGGGATTTCCACAGCTACTGGTGTCGTTTGTTTAACAGTAGTCCTTTGTTCACCAGTTACAGTATCTGTTTTTGTTTCAACTTCATAACTTTGACGACTACCAGAATTATCAATCGACACTCGCTGTCTTTTTACTTCTGTATTTCCATCTTTTAGAAAAGCCTCTTCGCTAAAATACAATTTATTATTAGCAAAAATCAAATCTCTATTTGCAATACGATTTATCTCAACCAAACTATCAACAGATAGCCCTGTTGCCCCACTAATAGCACTCAATGTATCTCCCCACTTAATTGTGTAGTGTGATAAATTGTCTATATTTAAAATATCAGCTTTCACTTCCTCAACTGTTCTGGCTACCCAAACACCATCTTGTTCACTGGCTGATACAGTTGGAGCTAAAAAGCCTAGCCCCAGTAGAATCACACCTGTCGCAACAATTGCACCCGTTCTTAATTTTCTAAAACCACGGAGGGATAAGCTTCCTCTAACATTTGTTTGTCTCATAATATTTATTTTTCCTCACTATTCTATATTTTCCAAGGTAGACCCTGCCTAGGTCTACTAGCCTATGTTTGCGATATGGATAGGCTTCTACAGATTTATCTATAGATTTTTATGCACAATTCCATATATAAGTTGCGAAACCCCTTTCTAATAAATTCCATAACTTTAGTATATCATATTTAACACTAAAGTACAAAGAAAGCAACTGAAAGCAATGATTTTCACCACTGCTTTCTGCTTCATGTATCATTTTAAAACTTTCAGTTACTAGCCTCATTTTTCAGTCTAGCATCAGTATTATTCACCATCCAGCAAAAGCTCTTTTGGTTGTTTTCTAAGGAGATTGCTTGAAGCAAGCGCCATAACGAGAACCACTAGAACCAAGGCTAGGACAAAGACGATGATAAAGTCTGAAGTCTGAATAGAAATATCTAGGCTCGACAAGGTCTTGCTAAAGCCATCTACTTCTGCACCACCACCAAGGTTAGAGGCTTGAGCCGCCTTACTAGCCTGTTTGGCAACACCTGAAGTCACATTGGCAAGGACAGTGTTTCCAATTGCACGGGCAGTGTAATTAGCTAGGAAGTAAGCAGAAACTAGAGCAGGGATAGCAATCAAGATAGATTCGGTTATGAATTGCCCCAAGATACTTGCCTGCTTGAGGCCGATAGAGAGGAGAATTCCCACTTCCTTGCGACGGGCGTTGATCCAAAGGCTGAGCAAGAGGGCAAGGAGGAGAACTGAGAAGCTCAAGCTACCCCAGAAGAGGAGGTTGGCCATCTTGTACATACCAGAGATAGATTGCTCAAGAGCTGGGTAGTTAGAGGAGCTCTTGACGAGTGTGTAGCTCTTCCAGTTGATACCACTGATGCCATTCAACTCTTTCATAACATCATCCAAGTTCTTGTCTGCTGTTACAAAGAAGGTTGCGTCCCCATAAATGGCTGTGTCTTCTGTGTATCCATAAAGTTTTGCAGCAGTGTGAATGTCT
The DNA here is from genome assembly GCF_013277315.1 of Streptococcus sp. 2106. Taxonomy (NCBI): domain Bacteria; kingdom Bacillati; phylum Bacillota; class Bacilli; order Lactobacillales; family Streptococcaceae; genus Streptococcus; species Streptococcus sp. 2106. The sequence continues at coordinate 4,860 of NZ_VMMS01000009.1, read as the reverse complement.
GTAATAGCTGTGTTTTCGTAAAGTTCTTGTGAGTAGGTTACTGCTGACTTATTATGACCATCAAAGAGTCCCTTGATTGTCACTTCAACTGTTTCCTTGGCTCCTTTTTCATTATCTGCATCGTAGATATTAGAGTCCAGTTTAACCTTGTCCCCTACTTTCCAGCCGTGTTTGGCTGCCAAGTCCTTGTGCAAGAGGATTTTATCCTTGTCGTCGTTGGTTAAGTGCTCTCCTTCGACTAGTTTATAAGAACCAGAGACAAACTTGTCTTCTTTAGAGGAGTCATTGACACCTGTAATCATCAAGCTACTTCCAAAACGTTTGGCACGATCAGCAGTGAGATTCTTCTTGGTTTCTGGCGTTTCAATGAGGTCATATCCAGTCAAATCTCCGATAGCGTTGATACGTTTGACATAAGACTCGATGGCCTTGTTTTCGGTGATTTTTTTGATGTCTTCACCCTTAATATCCCCAGCACCACGAGGCGTTCCTTGGTTGACGCGACGATTGATTTGCATGGAGAAGCTATTGGTGATATTTTTAAAGGTCTCCTGAGAAGCCTTGGCAGTAGCTCCCTTGATTGACAAGCCGACCAAACTCAAGCTCGCCATGAGGAGAATAATCAGGAAGATGACGATCGATTTGAAAAACTTCCTTGTAACATAGGCAAATGCGTTGTGTAACATAGATTCCCTTTCTAGATTTTATTCTATTTTATAGTTTGAACAGAAAAAGTTCGTATTATTTCGTAGTATTTCGAGTTTCAGTCAGTTTCTTATCTTTCAACTCAAGTGTAATATCTGATGCTTGTGCCACTTCTTTGCTGTGGGTTACGACGATGACACATTTACCTGTTTTCTGGGCAAGTGATTTGAGCAGTTCGACAATATCTCCAGCAGTTTTAGGATCCAGATTTCCTGTTGGCTCATCAGCTAGAATAACTGGAGCTTCTGAGACCAAACTGCGAGCAATGGCAACACGTTGCTGTTGACCACCTGATAACTGGAGAACATTCCGCTTGATCTGATTTTCATCTAAACCAAGCTCAAGCAGTGTATCCTTGCTTGCCTTTTTGTTGACCAAGCGGATATTTTCCAGTGGAGAAAGATAATCTATCAAGTTATAATTTTGAAATACCAGGGAAATATGGTGCATACGATGGTAGGAATACCCCTTCTTACGAATATCCTCTCCTTGGAAAAGAATCGAACCTTCAACAGGACTATCTAAACCAGCAAGTAGGGACAAGAGAGTGGATTTCCCCGCTCCTGACTCCCCAATAATACTGTAAAATTTCCCAGGTTCAAAATGATAATTGATCTGATATAGGACTGCCTCAGCAGTGTTCTTATAACGGTAGGTAAGATCTTGTAATTGTAATAAAGTCATGATTTCTCCTTCTTAACTAATAGATGATAAAATTTCTTTCGGCGATTTTCTAAATCTGATATAGGACTGCCTCAGCAGTGTTCTTATAACGGTAGTTAAGGTCTTGTAATTGTAATAAAGTCATGATTTCTCCTTCTTAACTAATAGATGATAAAATTTCTTTCGGCGATTTTCTAAATAAGAATAGGAAACAAAGGGCTACAGATAAGCAACTAAGCAGAACTAGAAAAACATAGGATTCTGCAAAAGATAGGGTGCTGGTTGATAGACTGCTTGCTTTAGCTAGCGTGTCTTGTAGGGCTGCCTGATCTCCACTTGCTAGTAGGGTTTGGAGTAGGTAAGATGTTATTGCGTTTCCTGCAACAAATGCTGGAAGCAAAGCTCCAAGAGATACCAAAACTACCTCTAAACAGAATTGTAGGAAGATCGAGCTCTTGCCTTTTCCAAGTGCCAGTAAAATTCCCACTTCGTAGACCCTTTCTCTCAACCAGAGAGACAAAACCAGAATTAAGGCTCCTGCTCCTGCTATCAACATCCCATAAAGGAAGATGGTCAGGAAGGTTTGGAAGGTTTCCACTGAGTCTTTGATTTGTTCAAAAGCCTTGTTTTCCTTCTCGACTTGGTAGCCTTGACTTTCCAAGGCCAAGTTTTCCACCTGCTTCATGAGTCCGTCCATTTCCTTAGGATTTTCTACATAGAAGCGAGCTGCACTGACTTGAGCTTCACTATTGCCCAAAAGTGTCTGGCTACTTTCATAGTCTGTAAAGACCTGGTTTTCACTGAAGTCGGAAGACAAACCTGTGAATTTCTCCTGTTTTTTACCAGAGAAGATTCCGACGATTTCAAACTCTACTGTTTGCCCTTTGCCAGATTCGGACTGTCCAGCATCCAAGCTAATCTTGTCATGAAGTGAAAGACCGTTCTTCTTAGCCAACTCTTCGTGGATGATGATTTTCTTTGAATCCCCTTTTTGAAGGTGACGACCTTCTTTTAGGTTGAAAGCCGAGCTAGTAAAGGTTACATCCTTGGATGAATCCTCAAGAGCCGTTAAGCTGACCAAGTTTTTGTCCGCTGCTGACAATTCATCACGCTCCACGCTCTGCTCGCCACTCACTGCTTCCTTGTCTTTTAGTTTTGCGACCGTCTCGAGTTCAGGAGAGACATGTTCCAGTCCCTTAATCTGGCTCACGGATGATAAGTCCGACAACTTGAAAGTCTGACCATTTTCTATCTTCTTAATAGAAAAAGAGGTGTTGAGTGATTTGTAAAGATTGCTTTCCACTGTTTTGTTGGACTTCATCAGAGTCAAACAGGCTGAAATTCCAGCCAATAGGACCAATAAAATCAGAAATAAAATAAAACTTCTCAGTCGTTTTCTGCTGACATAAGCCCAAGCTCTTTGGATTGGATTCATTTGTCACCTCCATATTTGTAAGAATATTATAAAACCCAAATATGAAATGTTTATGAAATACGAAAAAAAATATCGAGTAGGGGATAATCTCTAGTCCCTCTCACACCACCGTACGTGCCGTTCGGCATACGGCGGTTCAACTAACTTTTAACGCATGTCGTTCAAGGTCATAATCCAAACACGAAATCAGTCCACGTTTTTCTTAGGCTAAAAGAGTCCACTGGACTCTTTTACTCCGTCCCATAACCAATGATTTAATAGCGCGTTCAGCTAGATTATTGGAAAGGACCAGATGCCCGTCTTTCAATAGAAATCACGACTTTCTGATGAATTTATTTTGGGAGTGATAGAAAAGCCCTTCATAAGCCAGTCTACTTGTTCAGGCGTGAGAGCTTTGATATCCTTTTCTGTACTGGGCCAAGTCAGTCTGCCGCTCTCAAAGCGTTTATATAGTAGCCAAAATCCTTGACCATCCCAGTAAAGGGATTTAAAGCGGTCTTTACGTCCACCACAAAAGAGAAAGACTTGACCTGAGAAAGGATCCAATTCAAAGTGGGTTTTAACCAGATAAGCCAGTGAATCAATACCTTACCTCATATCCGTTTTCCCACACACGAGATAGACCTGCCCTAGGCTAGATAGATGAATTGTCATAGAGCAACACCTTATCCAAAAGCTCTTCTATCATTTCGAGATTGTGGAATCTCTACAGGAACAATAGGTTGTGGCATTAAAATATCCTCCAATAGTTTTACTTTACGAATAGTATACAGGAGGAGCTCCATGAATGATAGATACCTTGTTATGACGCGCTTACCGTACTATTATAAATTCAATCCACTATATCATTTGATTCACTAGTAAAAAAAGGATAACATCTCCTCTCGGAGATGCTATCCTTTTGGGGGCGACTAGAACATAGTGTTCCAATCTATTTTCGTTAAATTTACAGAATGTTTATCCTATGAATTATTTTATCAAAGTAATTGCTTACTCTTCTTCCTCGCGTTTTTTCGCGATAAGGAGTCCCCCTGTTGCTGCTGCAAGAAGTGCTAGAGCAAGTGAAGCGCTAGATTGTTCTGTACCAGTATTTGGCAATTCTTTCGCTCCTGCTTTCTCAGCTGGTGCTTGAGCAGGTGAATCTTGGTTGGTAGCTGGATTAACTGCTACTGAACTATCTGATTTCTTGACTGTCTTATCTGCTGGAATAACAGATGTAGTACCATCTTCAAAGGTTACAACTACTGATCCGTCTTTGTTTACCTTAATATCTTTCGCAGTTGGGTTAGATTTCTTAACTTCTTCGGCTACCTTAGCTTTTTCTGCGTCAGTCAAGTTGCTTGGATCTTTAACTGGTGTTGCTGACGGATCCTTAACACTATCTGCATCTTTAGCTTTCTCAACTGCTTTAGCTGCTGGAATTACTGCTGTTGAGCCATCTGGGAAGGTTACAGTTATTGTTCCATCTTTACCTACTTTAACATCTGTTGCAGTTGGGTTAGATTTCTTAACTTCTTCGGCTACCTTAGCTCTTTCTGCATCAGTCAAGTTGCTTGGATCTTTAACCGATGTTACTGATGGATCTTTAACACTATCTGAATCCTTAGTTGATGCACCTACTGGTTTAGATTCTGGTTTCGAGTTTGGATCTTTCGGATTTGTTCCTTTCTCTACTTCTTCCTTATCAGTCAAGCCATCGCCATCTGTATCGGCTTTAGTAGGGTCTGTTCCTTTCTCTACTTCTTCCTTATCAGTCAAGCCATCGCCATCTGTATCTTTAGTTGATGGATCTACTGGTTTAGATTCTGGTTTCGAGTTTGGATCTTTTGGATCTGATCCTTTTTCTACTTCTTCTTTATCAGTGACGCCATCGCCATCTGTATCGACAGTGTCTGGAGTAGATGCTGGATCTTTTGGATCTGATCCTGCCTCTTTTTCTACCTTATCAGTGACGCCATCGCCATCTGTATCGACAGTGTCTGGAGTAGATGCTGGATCTTTTGGATCTGATCCTTTTTCTACTTCTTCTTTATCAGTGAAGCCATCGCCATCTGTAT
>NZ_VMMS01000089.1:0-14772 GCF_013277315.1 Streptococcus sp. 2106 | reverse complement strand
TTTAATTTTTTTTGTAAAGGCTTTTATTCAAAAAAATCCTCTTTTTTCAAAAATTTTCTAGGTGCTAAATTTCAAGTTCAAATTAGCCATCAAGAATCTTCTCTGAGCAACTTCTTTATACTCTTCGAAAATCTCTTCAAACCACGTCAGCGTCGTCTTACCGTATATATGTGACTGACTTTCTACAACCTCAAATCAGTATTTTGAGCATCCTGTGGCGAGCTACCTAGTTTGCTCTTTGATTTCCATTGAGTATTAGAAGTCCCTTTTCAAAAACTCTTGTAGCAAAAAAGGAGATTTTACAACCTCCTCATAAAAATAATTATTTTACCTAAATCTTCAAGAATCGGCGCATGGATATTCCTGATCCCAATGAACCAATGAAAATCCCAATCACAAATAGTAGGGCAATCATCAAAGGACTAAATAAATCTGGACTAATCATGGATAGATTTTGCCCTACCAACGATTTGTTGACAGATTGGTAAACCATTTGATAAACAATAAAGACCAAAACAGATGGTGCGATAGCTCCCAATAAACCGATAAAGGCTCCTTCTAACAAGAACGGTCCACGAATATAACTGTTTTTAGCTCCGACCAAGCGCATGATTTGAATTTCGCGACTACGAGAAATAATGGTAATACGAATGGTATTTGAAATCAAGAAAACTGCGACAAAAATTAACAAGGCAGCAATCCCTAGTCCCCAAACACGGATAAATGAAGCTAACTTGAAGAGTCTTTCTGTATTGGCACCGCCATCTTGAACCTCAGAGACACCTTCAATTTTTTTAGCATCTTCGGCTATAGTTTTTACATCATTTGGAGTGTTTGCCTCTACAATATAGGCATCATAGAGAGGATTGGCATCTCCTTCAAAGATTTTCCAGTTATCTCCCATTGTCTCAGTTAATTTTTCATATTGTTCTTCTTTACTTGAAAAGGTAACACTCTTAACCGTAGACATGTTCTTCAAAGAATCATATACCTTGTGGTAGTCATTATTTGTAACAGTTTGACCTTCTTTTTCAATTGTCTGACTGTTATCTTCCACATCCTTTCGGATATAAACTACTACACGGACATTATTTTCAATATCTGTAGCTAGTTTCGCTGTATTGAAAATAACAGATGCAAATATTGCCACCAAGGTCAAAGTAATCATGACTGAACTGACAGCAGCTACTGTCATCCAACCATTTCGTTTCAAACTTTTTAAGGCTTCAAATAAATGGCGAAAAAATCTACTAATCATCGTATCCATACTCTCCTTTTGATTCGTCACGAACGACACGGCCATTTTCAATGGCAATGACACGGTGGCGCAAGGTATTTACAATCTGGCTATTATGAGTCGCCATCAAAATAGTTGTCCCTTGTAGGTTAATCCGTTCCAAAAGATTCATAATTTCCCATGAATTATCAGGGTCCAGGTTTCCTGTTGGTTCATCGGCTATCAATACTTTGGGATTATTTACAATGGCACGCGCAATCGCAATCCGCTGTTGCTCTCCACCTGAGAGCTCATTTGGGAAAGAACGAACCTTGTGCTTCAAGCCAACCAAGTCCAAAACTTCCATCACTCGTTTTTTGATATTACGGCGATTTTCTCCGATTACTTCCATAGCGTAAGCAATATTTTCATATACCGTTTTCTTTGGCAACAATTTATAATCCTGGAAGACAACCCCAACACTACGACGTAGAAGTGGGACATCTTTCTTTTTAATCTTAACTAGATTAAAACCAGCAACTGATAGGCTTCCTTTATCGATTTTTACTTCACGATACAGAGAACGAATAAAAGTTGACTTCCCTGCTCCTGAAGGTCCTACGATGTAAGCAAATTCTCCCGGTTGAACGCTGACCGAAACACCGCGTAGGGCAGTCGTTCCGTTGTCGTATTTTTTAACGACATCTCTCATTTCAATGATTGACATGTGAGTTCCTTTCTATCTTAGCTGATTCGCCACTTGAGATAGGCATCGATAAAACCATCTAGGTCTCCGTCCATAACCTTATCTACCTGAGCAACCTCAAAGCTAGTTCGGTGATCTTTTACCATAGTATAAGGAGTGAAGACATAAGAACGGATTTGGCTTCCCCATGTGATTTCTTTTTTCTCACCCTTGAGGGAATCTACCTCCGCAGCTTTCTTTTCTTGCTCCATTTGATAGAGCTTAGCCTGCAACATCTTCATGGCACGATCTCTATTTCCATACTGGGTACGATCCACTGTTGATTGAACAACAATTCCAGTTGGAATGTGGGTTAAACGTACACCTGTTGAAACCTTATTGACATTTTGTCCACCGGCACCACCTGAACGGAAGGTATCCATCTTGATGTCATCTTCCCGGATTTCCACTTCAATGGTATCGTCCAACTCAGGCATCACTTCTACGGATGTGAAAGATGTATGGCGACGTTTGGCAGAGTCAAATGGTGAAATTCGCACCAAACGGTGTACCCCCATTTCTGACTTGAGAAGACCATAGGCATTAGGCCCTTCAAATGATAAGGTTACTGACTTGATACCAGCTTCATCCCCTGCTTGGTAATCCAATACTTCCACTTTAAAGCCTTTAGCATTACCATAACGAGTATACATACGAAGCAACATATCACCCCAGTCCTGAGCCTCAGTACCACCAGAACCTGGATGGATTTCCAAGATGGCATTGTTGTGGTCATAAGGTTCTGACAAGAGTAGAGTCATCTCATAGCTGGTCATCATCTTATCAAGTTCGGCTAACTGCTCTACCAGTTCTTCTTGAACTGACTCGTCTTCAGCTAAAAAGTCCAATAAAATTTCGACTTCATCCTGCAACTCTTCCATTTTGTGGAAGGTGTTATAGGTGTTTTTTAATTCATTTAATTCTTGCGACGTTTTTTGGGCCGCAATATTATCATTCCAAAAATCAGGTTCTGTCATCTTGTTTTCCAAGATGGCAATCTCTTCCTCTAGCCCTTCGAGGTCAAAGAGACCCCCTGAAAGAAGCTAATTTTTCACGATTTGCGTCAATTTTTTGACGGATTACTGAAATGTCCATAAATACTCCTTTTTTACATCATTTCATTATAGCATATTTTATCATTTCTTTCCATCTTTTGCTATAATCCCTTTTTTATGAAAAAAGAAGCCTTTCGGCTTCCCTTCTTACAAGACTTTTGCTGAAGTGCGAGTGATTTCTTCCACTTGAATACCATTTGCTTCAAATTTTTCTTTCAAGGCTGGCAAATCAATTGATCCATCGATTTGCACTTCGATAATGACCTTACCATCCTTACGCGGAATATTGACTGTATGGGAGATATTCAAATTTTCTTCAACGATTAGAGAAACAATCTTACCAAGAACGCCAACTTCATCTTCTGTAACAAAGCGCACACGAATTCCTTCTTCTCCATAACCAGCAATTTCAAGAAAGGCTTGGAAAACGTCACGGTCCGTAATAACCCCATAGACTTGATGGTTATCTACTACAGGAAGAATACCAATCTTGTTTTTCAACATCAGATAAGTTGCATCTTCTAGACTCGCATAGCCTGAAACAGTGACAACATCGCGAATCATGACATCTTTTACTTTTGTCTTATTTAGAAGATAATTCATCTCATAGATAGAAAGACTGGTTGCTTTTGATGGGCTAGCTTGGGCAATGGTTCCCTCAGTTACCAAACCAACCAATTGATCATTTTCGATAACAGGCAAGCGGTGCAACCCTTGCTCTCTCATCAAATCTGCTGCATGAGATACTGTTGTATCTGGACTAATATAAACTACCTTGCGGGTCATAAAATCTTTAACTGCCATGAGACTTCTCCTTTTCTATTCTTATCCCTATTATACAATCTTTTTGTAAATCTATCAAACGCTTACATTTCTTTTTCAAAATTCAGAAAAGTATGAATAAGCTAGCAAAAAGAGCTCTAAAATCGAGCTCTGTGAATGAAAGCAAGATACCTTTCATTCGATTTTATTTCAATTATCAGAAGCTAACCTTCCAGTGCAGATGAGAATTGCTTCGCAATCTTCATCCACCGACTAAAAAGGTCCCCCGGACTATAATGATGATTACTTCGTAATCCTCATCCACCGACTAAAACAATCCACTGGATTGTTTTAGCCACCCAGATACGCTTTTCTGACTTCTTCTGATGAGGCGAGTTCTTTTCCTGTTCCTGATAGAACGATTTTCCCTGTTTCCAATACATATCCTCGGTCAGAGATTGCGAGTGCTTTATTAGCATTTTGTTCAATCAAGAGGACGGTTGTTCCTTGCTTCTGAATATCTTGAATGATATCAAAGATCTCTTGAATAAAGATTGGGGCAAGTCCCATTGAGGGTTCATCTAAGAGAAGAAGTTTTGGTGTTGACATAAGAGCGCGTCCCATGGCAAGCATTTGTTGTTCTCCTCCTGAAAGAGTGGCTGCATCTTGGTTCTTGCGTTCTTCAAGACGTGGGAAGCGTGAAAAGACCTTCTTCAAGTTAGCTTGATTTTCTTCACGATTTTTCTTTAAAAAAGCTCCCATTTCTAGATTTTCCATAACAGTCAAGCCAGGAAAGACGTGGCGTCCTTCTGGAACTTGTGAAAGCCCACCTGCTACGATTTTTTGAGCTGGCATTTTTTGGATTTCTTGACCTAAAAATTCAATCTTTCCAGAGCTTGGTCTAACCAAACCAGACAAGGTACGGAGAATGGTTGTCTTACCTGCACCATTGGCACCGATAAGGGAAACAACTTCTCCTTCATTCACTTCAAAGCTTACATCACGGACTGCTTGAATCATACCATAATGCACAGAAAGATTATCAACTTTTAACATAGACATTAGGCTTCACCTCCTAGATAAGCTTCGATAACGCGTTTATTGGTCTTAATTTCATCTGGAGTTCCTTGAGCAATTAAACGGCCATATTCAAGTACGTAGATACGTTCTGTTACTTCCATGACCAGATTCATATCGTGTTCAATCAACATGATTGTAATCTTAAATTCATCTTTGATACGACGAATTAACTCAGTCAATTCGGCTGTTTCCTGCGGGTTCATACCTGCGGCTGGTTCATCCAAAAAGAGAATTTTAGGTTCCGTAGCGAGGGCACGAACAATTTCCAAACGACGTTGTTGTCCGTAGGCAAGATTTTTAGCTAGAGTTTCTGCATCACCATCTAAATCAAAGATTTTCAGCAATTCCAAGGCTTTAGCCTTTAATTCTTTTTCACTCTTGTAAAAAGCTGGTAAGCGCAAAAAACTAGCAAAAACATGTTGTTTGTGATGGTTACCAAAGGCAATCAAAACATTGTCCAAAACGGTTAAATCTTTAAAGAGACGGATATTTTGGAATGTACGTCCAAGTCCCAAAGAAGCAATCTTATAAGGTGACTTTCCATTCAAAAGGTGACCATCTAAGGTTACTGTTCCCTCACTTGGTTCATAAACACCCGTCAAGAGGTTGAAAAGGGTGGTTTTCCCAGCTCCATTTGGACCGATTAGTCCAACCAGTTCCCCTTCGTTCAATTCAAGAGTCACATCTCCAACAGCTGTTAGACCGCCAAAATGTTTGGTTAACTGTTTTACTTCAAGTAATGCCATTAGTTTTGTTCCTCCTTTTTAGATTTTTTAAAGAAACGTGATAGGCTCAATTCCCATGTTCCAAGGAGTCCACCTGGTCTGAAAATCATTACCAATACCAAGGCCAAAGCGTAAATAATCATACGCACGCTGGCAACATCTTGGAGAAGCATATTCAAAATTCCCAGAACAATAGCCGATACAATGGCACCTGTAATGGAACCAAGTCCACCAAATACAACAATGATCAATACGTTGATTGAGTTGATGAAAGTGTAATCTTTCGGTACAACTGAACCGATAAATCCTGCCTGAAGTGACCCTGCAATACTTGCAGTAATAGCACCAAAGACAAAGGCGATGATTTTAATCTTAGTCGTATTAACCCCAACTGACTCAGCAGCGATTTCATCCTCACGAACAGAGAGGGTTGAACGACCAATTGGGCTACGCAAGAAGTTCAAGGTTGCAATGGTTGTAATCACGACAAAGAAGTAAACCATTTGCCAAGTTGTAAAGTTAGGAATTCCTAAGATACCTGCCGCACCATTTGTAAGGCTTCCACCATTGATGATAAAGATACGAATAATTTCAGAAACACCTAGAGTTGCTACTGCAAGATAGTCCCCCTTCAAGCGTAAGGTTGGAATTCCGACAAGCAAGGCAACTGCTCCTGAAAGCAAAGCCCCTACAAGCATGGCTCCAAAGAAGGCACCGTAGGTTGGTGATTTAGAACCAATAATAGCTGCTGCATAGGCACCAATCGCCATGAAACCAGCATGCCCAAGTGAAAATTGTCCTGAAAAACCAACGATTAAGTTGAGACCAACAGCCAGAATAATATTAATTCCGATTTGTTGTAAAATCTGTACATAGAACAGATTGAGTACTCCGACTGAAACCAGTACACTAATCAAGCCATAGCCAGCTAACAAAAGGAGTAACCATAGAATATTAACTTTTAAATTTTCTTTCATCGCTTACACCTTCTCTTTCACATTCTTACCAAGGATACCAGCTGGGCGGACAATCAAGATCAACAACAAGATTCCATAAACAATGGCATCACGGAAGTCTGACATCCCAAATGCTGTCGCAAAGGTTTCCAATAAACCAATCACAAAACCACCAAGAGCCGCACCAGGAATAATCCCGATACCACCAAGTACCGCGGCAACGAAAGACTTAAGACCTGGAGTAACCCCCATCAAAGGCTCAAGAGAGTTATAATAAAGAGCAATCAGAACACCAGCCGCCCCCGCAAGAGCAGAACCCAAAGCAAAGGTAAAGCTGATAGTCCGGTTCACATTGATCCCCATCAATTGCGCTGCATCACTATCTACGGATACTGCACGCATGGCTTTCCCCATCTTGGTCTTTTGGACAATGACTTGTAACAAAATCATCAAAAGCAAGGAAATGGCCAAGATCATTAACTGCACATTTGTTAGGCTAACTGGTCCCAAATCATAGCGAACTGTTTGAATCGCTTGAGGGAAGGCACGGGTATTGGCACCAACCAGATAGACCATGCCATACTCCAGTAGGAAAGAAACCCCAATAGCTGTAATCAAAACAGCAATACGAGTAGAGTGACGCAAAGGTCGGTAAGCAAGGAACTCAATCACGACACCAAGGATGGCTGTCGCTAGCATCGCTACAATAAGCGCTACAAAAAAATTCATTTGGAAAGAATTGATCAAGAAATAACCAATAAAGGCTCCCATCATATAAATATCACCGTGGGCGAAATTGATGAGCTTGATAATTCCGTAAACCATGGTATATCCTAGGGCTAACAGCGCATAAACACTACCTAGAATCAAACCATTTACTAGTTGTTGGAGCATAAGATTCACTCTTTCTATATATAATTCCGAGGTTTTTCCCTCACTTTTTGATAGGTTCTTAAACATCGAAACAGGGAGTGAGTCAAAGGCTCATTCCCTATTTCAACATTTTTCTATTATGGTTTTACAACTTCTGCTGCTTCAACCTTACCATTGTTCATGGTCATCATGTAAGCAGTTTTAACTGTGTTGTGGTCCGCATCGAAGCTTGTTTTACCAGTTACACCTTCAAAGTCTTTTGTTTTAGCAAGATTATCCTTGATTTCACCTGAGTTTTTAGCACCTTTTGCTGCGTTTGCTACAAGGTGAACTGAGTCATAAGCCAAGGCTGCAAATGTTGAAGGCTCTTCATTGTACTTAGCGCGGTAAGCGTCAAGGAAGGCTTTGGCTTTAGCTGAAACTTCTACAGTAGTTGAGAAACCTGAGATAAAGTAGATGTTTGATGCTTTTTCAGCAGTTGCTTGTTGTACAAACTCTTCACCGTTAAATCCATCACCACCAACGATTGGTTTGTCAATTCCCATACCACGCGCTTGGTTTACAATCTTACCAGCCTCATTATAGTAACCAGGAACAACGATAGCATCAAAGTCTTTCCCTTTCATTTTTGTAAGGGCTGCTTGAAAGTCTGTGTCACCTGCTACGAAAGTTTCATCTGCAACGATTTCACCCTTGTATGACTCGCGGAAAGATTTGGCAATCCCTTTAGCATAGTCACTGGCATTGTCAGTGTAAAGAACAACTTTCTTAGCATTTAATTTTTCAGAAACATAGTTTGAGATAATTTTTCCTTGGAAGCTATCTTGGAAAGTTCCAATAAAGAGGTAATCTTGACCTTTAGTCAATCCATCTTGAGTCGCACTTGGTGAGATCAATGGAACACCTGCTTTTGTAGCGTTCGCTACCGCAGCTGCAGTCGCACCAGATGTCGCAGGTCCTACGACTGCTGATACTTTAGATTGGGTTACAAGGTTAGTTGTAACTGAAGCAGCCTCAGCTGTTTCAGACTTATTATCTTTATCGACTACTTCGATTTGTTTTCCATCGATACCACCTGCGGCATTGATTTCATCAACAGCCAATTGGGCACCTTTTTGTTCAGCTGTTCCGTATGCAGCTAAAGAACCTGATTCTTCAAAGTTAAACCCGATTTTAATTGTCTTTTCCTCTACTGAGTTACCAGCAGTGTTGACTGCTCCAGACTTCACTTCTCCACAGGCTGCAAGAAGTGCTACACTTGCAAGCGCCACAAACGATAGGGCAAATTTTTTCTTCATCTTTTTTTGTCTCCTTATTTCTTAAATAGTCTGTTAAGAATATATCGAATTATCAGAAAATTGTCAACACTTTTCTTTAAATTTTTATCTGATAACGTTTTCCTATCGGTAAAGGTTACCCACAAAGGGTGTTTCCAGCTCTTGGATATGACAAACTCTGACTTTTTTGATAAACTTTTCCTTGCTCAAGCGCCCGACCAATTGCTCCACTTCTTGAGTTGGAACATAGAGTTGTAAGTAACGATGTTTCTTGGAATGATAGGTAATATCTCCATAATCCTGCAGTTTTTTGGCATCACGATTATAGTAAAGATAGATAATCAAGCCAGATCGATTGACTTTTTCAAACATGATAAATCCTCTTTCTAAGAAATCTCCCCCTATTATACCAAAAAAAGCAAACCCAGTCGAGTTTGCCTTCTATCAACATTAGTTCAATGAATTGTTGGCCATGATTTCATCAATAAAGCCATATTCAAGTGTTTCTTGGGCACTCATCCAGTTATCGCGTTCTGCATCTGCATGGACTTTTTCGATTGACTGACCTGAATTTTCAGCCAATATTTTTTCCAAGGTATGACGAGTTTTAAGCAAGTGTTCTGCAGCAATCGCCATATCGGTTTGTTGAGTACCTCCACCTGTACCGCCCATTGGTTGGTGAATCATATACTCTGCATTTGGAAGCATGAAACGCTTGCCTTTTGCTCCACTTGATGCAATGACCGTCCCCATAGATGCAGCCATTCCCATAACGATGGTTTGGACATCTGCCTTGATAAAGTTCATGGTATCAACGATTGCCAAGCCAGCTGAAACAGAACCACCAGGTGTGTTGACATAAAGGTAAATATCTTTTGTACTATCTTGGGCATCCAAGAAAAGCAATTGGGCAATAACTGAGTTAGCCATATTGTCTTCAACTGGACCTGTCAGCATAATGATGCGGTCTTTTAAAAGACGTGAGTAAATATCGTAGGAACGTTCTCCACGGCTTGTTTGTTCAATAACTACAGGAATCATTTATTTCTCCTTTTGAGTTTTATTTTTGTTGGTCAAATGACTGAAGATAAGACTATTATAATATTTTGGTCAAAAAAGGTCAGATTTTTGCTCTGTTTTCATTAGAACAGAAACAAAAATTCAACCTCCTTTCGTGACTGGAACTTCTTTTCCAAGTCATTCTCTTTTTAATTTTATTTTGTACCGAACAAGCGGTCTCCAGCATCTCCAAGACCTGGAACGATATAACCGTGTTCGTTCAAACGTTCATCCAAGGCTGCTGTAAAGATTTCTACATCTGGATGAGCTTCTTGAAGAGCTTTTACACCTTCTGGTGCTGATACAAGGCAGACAAATTTGATATTTGATGCGCCACGTTTTTTAAGCGAGTCAACAGCCAAGATTGCTGAGCCACCTGTTGCCAACATTGGATCTACTACAAAAATTTGACGTTGGTCAATATCTTCAGGCAATTTTACCAAGTATTCAACTGGTTGAAGCGTTTCTTCATCACGGTACATACCGATGTGACCAACCTTAGCAGCTGGAACCAAGCTCAAGAGCCCATCGACCATCCCGATACCTGCACGTAAGATTGGAACGATGGCCAATTTCTTACCTGCCAATTGTTTTTGAACTGTTTTTGTAATTGGTGTTTCGATTTCCACATCTTCTAGTGGAAGATCACGAAGTACTTCATACCCCATCAACATTGCAATCTCATCTACTAGCTCACGAAAAGCTTTTGTAGAAGTATCTGTACGACGCAAGATTGACAATTTGTGTTGAATCAGCGGGTGATTAATAACTTCAATTTTTCCCATTTTTGGAATTCCTTCTTTCAATTTATTCTTCTTATTATACCAAAAAACGGTTTAAAAATCTTTCTAAACTATTTATTTTTGATAATTTTTACATTAGATCTGCCTCTTTAAGAGCTGCCTGTACTGTCTCAAGTGGTAAATGGGTCAATTCTGTCCCTTTTTCTTGATAAAGGTATTGGGCATAGTCGTCCATTCGGTACTGGTTAATATAAACCACGCGCTTGCAGCCGACCTGCAATAATTGTTTGGTACAGTTGAGACAAGGAAAATGGGTCACATAGGCTGTAAAGCCTTTAGGAACACCACGTTCTGCACCTTGAAGGATAGCATTGACCTCAGCGTGAAGGGTGCGAACACAGTGTCCTTCGATGACCAGACATTCGTGGTCAATACAATGCTCGGTTCCTGACACCGAACCATTGTAACCAGTGGAAATAACCTTATTATCTTTTACCAGAATCGCGCCCACTTTGGCACGTTTACAAGTGGAACGATTGGCAATTAGTAATGCTTGGGCTGCAAAATACTCATCCCAGGCCAGTCTCTTTTCAGTCATCTCTTTTCTCCTTTTTCTCTATTTTTTAAAAAATGGTAACCGTAAATCCGCTATCTTTTCAGCAGGTACCTTCATGCCATCCTTGATCCATTTTAGAAGGACAGAGACGATGGCCGAACTCCAGAAGGAATGAAGATAAGAGCTGACACCTTTTGATTTTCCATGGTATTTTTCTAGAAATTCCTGCATGGCTTGGACAAAGATTTTTTCCAGATGGTAATCTAAGGCAAGTTGAATCACTCTGGCTTCCTTTCTTGCTTCTCGGAAAAGGTGAACCCAGACCAGATAAAGGTCTGTCTTTAAATCATAATGATGCAACTGTTCCATGATGTTGTGGACACTCCGTTTAAAGACACTCTCTAAAATTTCCTCTTTGGAATCATAATTGCGATAAAAGGCTGCACGCGAAACGCCTGCACGTTTGACCAATTCAGAAATACTAATCTTGGTCAAGTCCTTTTTTTCCAAGAGTTGTAAGAGGGCTGTTTCAATGGCTTCTCTAGTTAATAAATTGGATTCTTGGTTTGATTTTCTGAGATTTTCAAGAGACTTTTCAGAGATTCTACGTTCAGACATAACATTTTCTTTCTACTTGTCACAACAGACGGATGATGCTTTTGTTTCAAGGGTTTTCATGATATAATTGTAAAAAAAGACAGAACCTTTGTCAATGTATAACTGACAAAGATGGAGAATTTCTATGACTTGGAAGATTATTGCTGACTCTGGTTGTGATTATCGTCAACTGCCAACACCAGCTATTAACACAACCTTTGTAAGTGTCCCCTTAACCATTCAAGTAGCTGATCAGGTCTTTGTTGATGATGCCAGTCTTGATATTGACCATATGATGGAAACCATGTATGCAACCGCAGAAGCTTCAAAATCAGCTTGTCCAAGCCCAGATGATTATTTGCGAGCATTTGAAGGTGCCAAAAACATTTTCCTAGTAACCATCACTGGTACTCTTTCTGGTAGTCACAATAGTGCTCAACTGGCCAAGAATATTTATCTGGAAGAACATCCTGACACTAAGATTCATGTAATTGATAGTTTGTCTGCTGGTGGAGAAGTTGACTTGCTCGTAGAAAAATTAAATGACTTGATTGACCGGGGCTTATCTTTTGAAGAAGTGGTTGAAGCTATCACCGCCTATCAAGAAAAAACTAAGTTGCTCTTTGTCCTAGCCAAAGTCGATAACTTGGTGAAGAACGGCCGTTTGAGCAAGCTTATCGGTACGGTCGTTGGCCTTCTAAATATCCGTATGGTTGGGGAAGCTAGTGAAACTGGAACCCTCGAATTGCTACAAAAAGCAAGAGGAGCAAAGAAGTCAGTTCAAGCAGCCTATGAAGAGTTAGTGAAAGCAGGATATGCTGGTGGCCGTATTGTCATGGCCCAACGCAATAACGAGAAATGTTGCCAACAGCTTTCAGACCGAATCCGTGAAACCTTCCCACAGGCGGATATTAAAATTCTCCCAACATCTGGTCTCTGCAGTTTCTATGCAGAAGATGGCGGTCTGCTGATGGGCTATGAAATTGATTAATTGCATTCTTGACAAGAGGTAACCATCATCTCTTGTTTTTTTGTGGTACAATAGAGCTATGAAACATTTTGATACTATTGTCATCGGTGGAGGACCTGCTGGTATGATGGCTACGATTTCCAGTAGCTTTTATGGACAGAAAACCCTCCTCATCGAAAAAAAACGGAAACTTGGAAAAAAGTTAGCTGGGACTGGTGGGGGACGTTGCAATGTGACCAACAATGGTAGCTTGGACGACCTACTAGCTGGAATTCCTGGAAACGGACGCTTTCTTTACAGTGTTTTCTCCCAGTTCGATAATCATGACATCATTAACTTTTTTACGGAAAATGGGGTCAAACTTAAGGTCGAGGACCACGGACGCGTCTTTCCTACTAGTGACAAGTCTCGTACCATTATCGAAGCCTTGGAAAAGAAAATCAATGAGCTCGGTGGTCAAGTTGCTACTCAAACCGAGATTGTTTCGGTTAAAAAGGTGGATGACCAATTTGTTCTTAAATCAGCTGACCAAATCTTCACTTGTGATAAACTGATTGTCACAACTGGTGGAAAATCCTATCCTTCCACTGGTTCGACTGGTTTTGGACATGAGATTGCCCGTCATTTTAAACACACCATTACCGAGCTTGAGGCTGCTGAAAGTCCATTATTGACGGATTTTCCACACAAAGCACTTCAGGGGATTTCACTAGACGATGTGACCTTAAGCTATGGAAAACATGTCATCACGCACGATCTGCTTTTTACCCACTTTGGTTTGTCTGGCCCTGCTGCTCTGCGTATGTCTAGCTTTGTCAAGGGTGGGGAGGTTCTCTCACTGGATGTTTTCCCTCAACTTTCTGAGAAGGACTTGGCTACATTTCTAGAAGAAAACCGGGAAAAATCCTTGAAAAACGCTTTAAAAACCTTGTTACCAGAACGCTTGGCCGAATTTTTTGTACAAGGATATCCTGAAAAAGTCAAACAGCTGACTGAAAAGGAACGAGAACAGCTTGTCCAGTCCATTAAAGAACTTAAAATTCCTGTAACTGGAAAAATGTCCCTTGCAAAGTCCTTTGTTACCAAGGGTGGAGTCAGTCTCAAGGAAATCAATCCTAAAACCCTTGAAAGTAAGCTGGTACCTGGCCTCCACTTTGCAGGCGAAGTTATGGATATCAATGCCCACACGGGTGGCTTTAACATCACTTCTGCCCTCTGTACCGGCTGGGTGGCGGGAAGTCTGCATTATGATTAAAGAACTTTTAATAGAAAAAATCGGAAGATTACTCCTCCGATTTTATTTTGCTTGAGTTTGGACATAGTGGGCAATGACATCTGATGTGTACTGGGCTGTTCCAGTACCAAATTTGTCAATATTTTCCTTAAACTCTGGGTTATAGACGTAGCCTTTACCGATATGACCGAATACTTCAATAGTACAATCAAATCCATAAGTACGAATGGCTTGCAAGAGCTTGGCTGTTTGCTCTTGGTTTTCAGTTGCTGTTACAGGCAGACCAGCTTGAAGATTTTGTGCTAAGGCTTGAAAAACTTGGTTGAAGGCAGCCGTAGCCTCGTCTTCGTGACCTTTCTGGCGCTCCAGCGCTTGGTCCATGACTTCTTGTCCATATTTCTCTACCGCCTCTTGGTGGTATTTTTGATGGTCTTGGTAGTTAAATCCAGCAAATTTCTCTTGAATGCTCATTTCTCTTTCTCCTTTTTGTTCTTGAATGGTTTTTTGCAAGGTTGAAATCAAGGTATCCAGATGTTCCCTTTCTCGAGTCAAATAGTCCAACTGCCTGGTCAAATGAGGCAATAAATCTGTCCTTTCTTCCTTTAATAGCTCTGCTATCTTTTCTAAAGAAAAGCCTAGATATTTGTAGTAAAGAATGACCTGAAGGCATTCCAAATCCTCCTGACTGTAGGTTCGATAGCCATTTTCCGACTTTAAAGGAACCAAAAGTCCTATCTTATCGTAGTGGTGTAGGGTCTTGACAGAGACGCCCGAAAGCTGCGCAGCTTCTTTTATATGGTACATGATTTCCTCCTTACATTGATATTATAACCCCTCCCCTTAGGTCAGAGTCAAGCGATTTTGCGAAATTTTTTACTTTATCATAACATGAAAATGGTTTTCTTATACTATCCTAAAATCAAA
>NZ_VMMS01000088.1:0-8258 GCF_013277315.1 Streptococcus sp. 2106 | reverse complement strand
CGTTAAATCGGGATTTGACGAGCAAGTTTAGTTCATCTAACTGCAATTTTCTTTTAGTAATAAGCCTTTTAATCGTATTAAGAATACAAATAATGTTCTCTTGTTCTTCGATACCTAGCAATTCTAATTGTAAATCAAGTAATATATTCTTGTTTAAATGAGGAATTGTTGCACCTGTTGAATGATCTCGTAAATACTGCGATTTACTTTCCAAAAAGACTCCCAAGTAATCTGATATAATTTTTTCTTTGTATCGCTCATTCTTTTTTAAGACCGTAATTGTACTACCAACAGCTCCCGATAACCCATAGCCAACTGTTCCTGCATTAGCACCATCCCATGCTATCAGAATATCATCTGGAAGTGCTTCAGTCATATTTAAACTTTCAGTGAATTTTAAATTATTATTATTTCTTAAATCATCTATTTGAATATAACGTTGGCTTAGGGTTGTTTGTTCAGCAAGTACAGTGGCTTTCTTGCCTTTTTTTAGAGATAAGACTTCCCCCAACTTCACTTTTTTCATACAGCCACCTCCCTACTTGAGTAATTCTTCTAACTCTGCTAAGCCAGCTTGAATTTCTTTTTCTAAATCATTGATTTTCTTTAAGATGACTTCTGTTGGTTCATACTCAACTTTTTCATACTCAATCTCTTTATATTTATTGATAGACAAATCATAATCATTTTCCTTTATCTCAGCAACTGGAACAAAGAAAGATTGATCCGTTCTCTGACGTTCCACTTCTTTTTCAAGATGATGAAAGCGTTCGATAATATCTGGAATATCATTGTCGCTAATCGGTTGTCGCTTATCATCCAAACTTAAACCATCCGCTTTCATATCGTAAAACCAGACCTTGTCAGTACCACCATTGCCAGTTTTTGTAAAGATGAGAATAGCAGTTGAAACTCCAGCATAAGGCTTGAAAACACCACTAGGCATTGAGATTACAGCATCAAGCTTATGGTTCTCTACAATTTCCTGACGAATTCCTTTATGAGCTTTCGACGAACCAAAAAGGACACCATCAGGTACGATAACTGCTGCTCGTCCACCTGGTTTTAAAGTTCGCAAGAAAAGAGAAAGAAAGAGTAATTCTGTTTTTTTGGTTTTTACGGTTGCAAGAAGGTCATTAGAGGTTGAATTGTAGTCAAGTGAGCCCTTAAAAGGAGGATTTGCTAAAACCAAAGTATATTTATCGGCTTCTTCATTATCTTGAGACAGCGAGTCAAGGTAACTGATTTGTGGATTTTCTACTCCATGTAGCATCATGTTCATCGCCCCAAGTCTCAACATAGTCGTATCCGTATCATTTCCATGAAACATCTGATTATGAAAATGATTGATATTATCTGTATTGGTTTCCCATTCATCTTTCTTACGCTTTAAGTAACGGCTAGCAGATACTAAGAAGCCAGCAGAACCCATAGCGGGATCTGAGATGATATCTTTGATGGTCGGTTGCATCAATTCAACCATCATATCGATGATGTGACGAGGTGTACGAAACTGTCCATTTTTACCTGCGGTCGACAATTTTGATAACAGATATTCATAGATATCTCCGATATCAGTAATACTTTGTTTGTCATTATCAAAATCTACATCTAATCCCCTAGTTGGAAAAACATCTAAGATAGAAATTGCCTTTTGAAGCGTAGCAGGTTTATTTATTTGAAAAATAGCTTCTCGCATATATCGTGAAAAGGCTGTATCATCTGTATCCCCCTTGAGATTTTTAATAAACGGAAAAATCTCCTGAGTCATTAAACGATAAACTTCCTGAGCATCTCCTATATTTTTAAAAGTTGACCAACGGTATTCAGGTTTATCTTTTGGAAAAACTCCCTCATAAGGAATCCCTAGAAATTCAGCATCACTTTCACGTCCAAGCTCAACACTATCCAAATCTTTCATAAATAAGAGATAAGTCAACTGTTCAATATTTGTTAAAGGATTTGCATTTCCTTCTGTCCAAAGAATTTCCCACAACTGATCGATTTTATTTTTTAATTCGCCTGTAATCATATCTTCCCTTTTCTTTAGTTTTTAAAACTTAGTAATATCATTATTTTATCAGATTTCAAACAAAGCTTCAATTAACTATATCTATGCGTCACCTGAATATTTTAATAGACTTATTTTGTATCTTGAAAACTATATCGTATAGGTGTCGTCATGGATCCTTTTAGC
Organism: Streptococcus sp. 2106; assembly: GCF_013277315.1. NCBI lineage: Bacteria > Bacillati > Bacillota > Bacilli > Lactobacillales > Streptococcaceae > Streptococcus > Streptococcus sp. 2106. The sequence goes on along the minus strand of NZ_VMMS01000088.1, from coordinate 6,061 downwards.
TGATTTACGGATACGAAAGCACAATACTATGACTCAATTGAAATATTAAAATTCAATTTCTGACCACCTAATCCTGCTTCAAATAGTTATCGAACAAGTTTTATGATAGCTACCTTGTTAGGATGCTCTTATTTTTTATCAGACAAAACAAAAGGATTAAGGGAGTGAATTTCCTTAATCCGATAGTTCTTATTCTTGACGTTGTCCGAAATCAGCAATCATCTGATCCATTTCTTGTCGACTCGGAGTTGTCAGCATATAAAGGTAATCTCCTTGAAGTTCCGAGAAGGCTGCAGGCATGATTTTTTTAACCTTGAACTGATGGCTGTATTTGGCAAGCAAGTCCTCCTCAGAATAGACATAGTGAGCATTTGCACGACGGGATGTAGCTAAACAATATTGAGCTTCAAATTCTGACGCTGGGAACTCTTCTCCTGCGACAATGGCTGCATATCCACGATAGAGGTCTAGGGAATGAGCAAAGTTATAAACATCAATGGTGAAACCACCTGCAGGGCGATTATTGTACTCGATGGCAATGTAGTCGTCCCCGTCACGGAAGAACTCGATATGGAAGAACCGTTCTTTCATACCAAATTCCTTGACAATTGCCTCACCATATTTACGTAATTTAGGATCCATATCCTTGAGAACATAGTAGGAATTGTCCATCTTGTACATCATGAGATCAAGCGGTGTATAGGCGTAGTCAAAGGTTGTTGAAAAGACGATTTTACCATCCTTGTCCACAAGACCATCAAAGGTACAGATTTCGCTGGAAGTGACAAATTTTTCAAAAAAATAAACGGTCGAATGGTCCCATTCTTGCTTGAAGTGATTGATATCATCTTCTGTCTCGAGCTTAAAGGTTGCGGCTGCTCCAACTCCATTGTCAGGTTTGGCAATCATTGGAAGGCCAATTTCATTCACAGCTTGATCTACATCTGCTTCCGTCTTGATAACAGCTCCAGGTACCACGGGGACACCTGCTTTTTTGAACAGTTTCTTCATTTCAGACTTAAATTTCGTCTTTTTGAGATCCTCTGGTTTGGCACCAAAAACATTGAATTGCTCACGAAGACTTGCATCTAACTCAAGCCAGTATTCATTATGGGATTCGATGCGGTCAATTGGACCATGTTTATAGAAAAGGAAAGCAACTGCTCTCTTGACTTCATCTATATTTTCAAGATTGTCCACACGGAAATATTCGGTTAGGCTATTGCGTAAAGGCTCATCCAATTGCTCGTATGGTTCCTGACCAATTCCCAAGACTGTGATGCCTTTATTAGCTAGTTCGATGGTAAACTGTTGAAAGTTTTGTGGATAGTAGGGAGAAATAACAAGGTAATTCATAGGTAACTCCTTTTATAAATAGAGATTGCCGAGGAAATAAGGCATTTGTTTACGCCACCATTCCCAGTCGTGGGCGACATCATGTCCCCATTCAGCAAACCAGGCTGGGATTTGTTTCTGGTCAAAGGCTTCTTTGAGCTTGTAAAAGGATGGCAAACCATCTTGTTCCCAGGCTCCAAGCCCCGTACACAGCACAATCTCTGCCTGACGGTAACGGTCAATAAACCAGCCGTCGTTTTGGTTCCAAATATAATCTACTGGCGAGTTTTGATAAATAGCATCGTCATTGTAGTAATCGCCGACAAAGAAACGTGCATCGTAAACACCACTAAGAGCTATCACCTTGGTAAAGACATCTGGATGCTGAAGGAAGAAATTGAGTGCATGGTAGGCGCCCATTGAGCAACCTGTCGTCATCATGCCATCAAACCAACCTGTCTTGTGCTTGATAAAAGGAATGGCCTCCTCAATCACATAACGTTCGTAGGCACGGTGCATTTCCGCTTGGTCGTGAGCATTTTTCCAAGTGGCCAACCAGCTCTCACTATCCACACTAGATAGGGTAAAGAACTGGACACGGCCTTCCTCGATAAAGGAAGCACAGGCATCAATCATACCAAAATCATAGTATTCGTTGTGACTACCACCTGATGAAGCAAAGACCACAACTGGAATACCAGCATGTCCATAACGGTTAAGGTACATTTCACGGTTAAGATTGCCACTCCAGTGGCTAAGATGTTCAATATGCATATTTTCTCCTTTCTTAACTTACCATTTCTCTGCAAAAAAACGGAGACAGTCTGGTAAATTTTCCGACCAAGGGATTTCACTATGGATAGCACCAGACTGAACTTTTAAGACAAGATTGCCCAAGTGTACTCCCCCTGCTATCAAATCATGGTAATAGCGAAGCGATGAGTCGATATAGGCTTGTTTGATATTGCCAGCCATCAGGGTCTTGTCTGTATCATCCGCTTCTTCCGTTCCCACATAGATAAAGATACGCTGGTCAGGCGATAGTTTCTTGCGCTCAATATAGCGGTTAAAGGCTTCTTGGTGAAGCCAGTTGGCAGATGAAAAGACGCCCAGGCAACCAATTTGGTCTTGGTATTCCAAACCGATAAACTGGGTAATATTGCCTCCTAGTGAGGAACCAATCATGGCTGTATGCTGGCGGTCTGCTTTTGTACGATAGGTCTCATCGATAAAAGGCTTGACCACCTCCATGACAAACTCAGCATACTCCACACCCTTACCACCAAACTGCTGGCCTGGGATAGGAGATTCTTGGAACTTCCAAGCCGCATACTCATTCATCCGCCCCATACCATCATTGTCAATAGCAACGACAATCATACGACTGATGTCCGGATTTCGTTTGATGGCTGGGATAATCTTCCATGAGTGTCCAATGAAAGACTCTTTGCTATAAAAAACATTTTGCCCATCATGAAAGTATACAACAGGATAGGAACGGTCCGTGTCCTTCTCATAATCTTTAGGTAGAAGAACACGCACACGGCGCTCCTTACCTGTATAAGGAACCTTGAGTTTGTGTTCTTTCATTTTTAGATAAAAGTAGGATTGATTCATTGTCAGAAAACTCTCTATATTCAAAATTTTATTTTATTATATCACAATTATAGAAAAAAAGTTAGTTTTGCTTCCACTTTTGGAATTAAAAACTAACTTTTTCATCTATTTTTCTATATTCTTCTGGATTTTCTGATTAGAGCAAAATATCAATCAAGTCATCCACTTCATCTTTTTCAGCCTGCGGTGTAATCTCAGTTATCATGATTCCAGCCACAGCTCGCTCAACTAAAGCTTCAACATCCATACGTGCTTCATACTGCTCTGCATTCTTAATCTTAGGATTAGTCTTTGGGCGATCTGGTGCAAAAATCGTACAACAGTCTTCAAACGGTTGGATTGAAATGTTAAAGGTATCGATTGCCTGAGCAATGTCAATGATTTCCAACTTATCCATTGTCACAACTGGACGGATGATGGGAGTGTTGGTAACTGCATTGATAGCCTGCATACTTTCAAGAGTTTGACTGGCTACTTGACCAAGACTTTCCCCATTGATGATAACTAAACCATTTCGTACCTCACGAATACGATCGGTAATCCGCATCATAAAACGACGCGTCAAGGTCATGAGATAGGCTTCTGGCGCTTTGGCTTTGATTTCCTCTTGAATCTCTGTAAAAGGAACTTCGACAAACTGGATATTGCCCCCGAACTTGGTCAATTTACGAGTCAAATCCTGCGCTTTTTTAAGAGCACCAGGACTCGTGTAAGGTGGGCTGACAAAATGAACAGCCTCAATATCCACTCCACGTTTCAAAGCAAGATAACCTGCTACAGGTGAGTCAATCCCTCCCGACAACATAAGCATACCTTTACCTGAAGTTCCAACTGGCAAACCACCGGCCCCACGAATAGTTTCATAAGAAATATAAGCAGCTTCCTCACGAATCTCCACCTGAAGATTGATATCAGGATTTTTCATCTGAGCTTGCACATTTGGAATGGCTTCAAAAACTGCTCCTCCAAGCGTTTGGTTGAGTTCACGACTGTCGAGTTCAAAGTTGTGGTCGCTACGCTTGCTAGAAATCTTAAAGGTCATGCCTTCCTTGTAGATGTCCTGCATAATCTCTTGGACAGCAGACTTCAGAACTTCTACAGATTTTTCAACCTTATAAGCAGGGGAAAAGTTTTGAATTCCAAAAACTTGTTTGAGCGATTCTGCTACTGCTGTGTAATCTGCTCCATTGAGGTAAGCGTGGGCGCGGTCGCGATCTGCCGTTACCTTAACTTGGGGATAGATAGACAAAACGTCTGAAATATTATTGCGAAGTTTATTGATGAAACGCATACGATTTTTACCCTTGGTTGACAACTCTCCGTAGCGAATCATAATTTCTGAATACTGCATGAATGCTCCTATCTTACTTTTCTAGTTTGATTGTAAATCAATTTTAACTTGGTCAAAAACTGCTCGACCTGACTCATATCATTTTCAAGGTCTAGGCTAAGACGCACAGCTGACTGAGCCTTATCCTTGTCCACTCCCATGGCAATCAGGGTTCCTGCAGGTTTCCCAGCCTTGGACGAACAAGCCGAGGTCGTTGAGATAAAAATATCATAGTCTTCAAAGGCGTGAACGATGACTTCACCACGAACACCCTTGATTCCAAAAGTCAGAATATGAGGGGCGAAGTCTTCCTCATCCGAAAAGACAAAAATATCTGGATAGTCCAGAAGTGCTTGACGAATTACTGACTTCATCTGCCCAGTCTTGCTCCTAAAGATATCTAGCTTTTCCATAGACAAGCGGAGAGCCTTGGCAGTCGCTGCAATTCCTGCCACATTTTCAGTTGTCGAACGGTAATCACGTTCCTGACCCCCACCTGTTAAAAGAGGCGTAATCTTCTTGCCAGACTTGATATAGACAAAACCAACACCACGAACTCCGTGGAACTTGTGACTAGAGAAAGTCGCGAAATCTACTCGTTCTGTCAGATACTTTTCAGTCGGAATCTTGGCAAGTGCCTGAACCGCATCAACATGGAAGGAAATAGTCGGCTTGTCTGCCAATAGTTTTGAAATAGCCTCAATAGGTTGAATCGAACCAATTTCATTGTTCACAGCCATGACAGAAATTAGGATTGTATCAGGCCGTATCAAACCTGCTAGTGCCTCAACGTCTACAAATCCTTTCTCATCTACTGGAGCAAAATCCACTTCAAATCCTTGACTTTTCAACCAGAGGGCTGATTCTTTGACTGCCGGATGTTCAATGGCCGATACAATGATGTGCTTGCCAAACTGGGCTTTTTCAAAGGCCACACCCTTGATGACCCAGTTATCCCCTTCTGTCCCACCAGAAGTAAAGAAGATTTCATCGCTTTTCTTACCGATTAAATCTGCAATCTGTTGCCGAGAAGCATCTAAGATTCGTGTTGCCTGGTCTCCCAAACGATGGAGACTAGATGGATTTCCTAAAATTTTTGAAGTCACCTGCATATAGGTTTCAAGGGCTTCAGGATAAGGCTTGGTCGTCGCCGAATTATCAAAGTAAATCATGTTTTCTCACGCTTTCTAAAATCACTCCTTCTATTGTATCATGAAACGGAGCCTGCGACAAGAAAGGGCAATTCCTCTTTTTTTAAGATTTTTTTTAAAGAAATGCGGTATAATAAATTTTAATCAAAGGAGAGAATGTATGTCTAACTATCGTAGAACTTCAAAACCGAAAACAGAACATATCAAAAAAGGCTTTACTGTTTTTCAAAAAACCATTACTACTATCGGTAGTATCCTCGGCTTGATTACTGCGACTATCACGATTATGAATGCCTTGGATAATAATAAAAATACCAAAAAAGAACCGACGACAACACCGACGACAACCATTGTCAAAGAAATTCAAAAGGAATCCCCTCAGGAAAATACTAGTCCCAATAAGGAAAATAATACTAGTCAAGAAAAAACACAACAAGAGGAAACGCCAAAATCTAGCGTCAAGGAAGAGAAAAAAGAAGATCAGAAAACAGCAACTCAGGACTCTACTACACCTGCTACAAGTAAACCTGCCACTGAAAATGAAAAACAGCCCAATACTCCAACTTCAGAAAATAATACTCAATGAAAATCAAAGAACAAACTAGGAAGCTAGCCGTAGGCTGCTCAA
>NZ_VMMS01000087.1:0-8475 GCF_013277315.1 Streptococcus sp. 2106 | reverse complement strand
AAGTGATAAAGTCGGGAGTGATTTTTCAAACCATACGTTGGGGAAATAGACCTTTTTTTGGTATAATAAAATCTATAATCTGAATGAAAAAGGTAACTTTATGAAACTTATCTCATGGAATATTGATTCCCTCAATGCTGCCCTAACGAGTGACTCAGCTCGTGCAAAATTGTCCCAAGAAGTCCTACAAACCTTGGTCGCTGAAAATGCTGATATCATTGCTATCCAAGAAACCAAGCTTTCTGCCAAGGGCCCTACAAAGAAACATCTGGAAATTTTAGAAGAACTCTTCCCAGACTACGAAAACACGTGGCGCTCTTCCCGAGAGCCTGCCCGTAAAGGCTATGCTGGAACCATGTTCCTTTATAAGAAAGAACTTACACCTACTATCAGCTTCCCAGAAATCGGTGCCCCTTCTACCATGGACTTGGAAGGTCGTATCATCACCTTGGAATTTGATGAATTTTTCGTGACCCAAGTTTACACTCCAAACGCTGGCGACGGTCTCAAACGCTTGGAAGAACGCCAAATCTGGGATATCAAATATGCGGAGTACTTGGCTGGACTAGACAAAGAAAAACCAGTCCTTGCGACCGGTGACTATAACGTAGCCCACAATGAAATCGACCTTGCAAATCCTGCCAGCAACCGCCGTTCACCAGGATTTACCGACGAGGAACGTGCTGGATTTACCAACCTTTTGGCAACAGGATTTACCGATACTTTCCGTCATGTTCACGGCGATGTTCCAGAACGCTACACTTGGTGGGCACAACGCAGCAAGACTTCTAAAATCAACAATACAGGCTGGAGAATCGACTACTGGCTCACAAGTAACCGCATCGCTGACAAGGTGACCAAGTCAGACATGATTGACTCAGGAGCTCGCCAAGACCACACACCGATTGTCTTGGAAATTGAACTCTAAGGAGAAAACGAATGGACTATCAAGCTGTCATTCCTGAACTTGTAGTATCTGACATCGAAAAATCACGCCACTTCTACTGCGACCTGCTAGGATTCTCTGTCGAATACGAGCGTCCAGAGGAGAAATTTCTCTTCCTCTCGCTTGAAGACTGCCAACTTATGCTAGAAGAAGGCAGCGCAGAAGAATTAGCTCAGCTGACCTATCCATTCGGGCGCGGTGTCAATATTTCCTTTGGCATTACAGATGTTCCTCAGCTCCACCAAAAACTGCTGGAAGCTAACTATCCTATTCATCATCCTTTGACTAAAAGAGAATTTCGAGTAGGAGATAGCTTTATATATCCTCATGAATTTGCAGTTTTGGATCCAGATGGCTATTTTTTAAGATTTAGCGAGTAGAACAATAAAGATTGGGAAAAAGTCTTTAAAGTTAGAAAGAGGCATATTGTTAAGTCTTGAAAAATCTTGATAATATGTCTTTTATGATGAAAAAATCTTCTAATACTCTTCGAAAATCAAATTCAAACCACGTCAGCGTCGCCTTACCGTACTCAAGTACAGCCTGCGGCTAGCTTCCTGGTTTGCTCTTTGATTTTCATTGAGTATAAATGTTAGCCAATAAGTTAATTTTTGCCTATTTTTATTACATTTGTTCGTTTTTTAAACCAAAACACTAACAAAACATTTGATTTCTAAAGTTATTTAGTGTAAAATAAAAACATTGGCACAAGCCTATTTTAAATTAAATATCATTTTACTTGTTTATGTCGTGAATTGGCACGACGTTTCTACAAGGTGCCAGAACACCTAACAATAAGTAAGTCAGAAGTAAGGTATGGCGTTTTTACCATGCCTATTTTGGGGACTTACTTAGAGATTAAGTAGGTCCTTTTTGAATATTTTTAATATTTCCCTTAATTAGTGCGGACGGGAGCAACTTCCTCCGGAATTTCATCCCTAATTTTTGAGCCAAAAGTCTCAAAAATCCCGTCATAGACAATAACAAGATTATTGTCTATGATACCACTACAACGGGAAATATTTGATAAGACTCGCTTCGCTCGTACTAGATTTATCAAATATATAGTACTAGCAAACTGGATCACTATAGAAACATTTAACCAACAAGTAAACTGGCTTTTAGACTTTAGGAGGTCTTATGAAATTATTAGAAGAGCGCATCCTCAAGGATGGGCATATCTTGGGTGATAGTATCCTCAAGGTGGATTCCTTTTTAACCCACCAAGTTGACTTTAGCTTGATGCGAGAGATTGGTAAGGTTTTTGCGGAAAAATTTGCTTCTGCTGGTATTACCAAAGTCGTGACCATTGAAGCGTCAGGTATTGCCCCAGCCATTTTTACAGCGGAAGCCTTAAACGTTCCCATGATTTTCGCTAAAAAAGCTAAAAACATCACTATGAACGAAGGCATCTTAACTGCCCAAGTTTACTCCTTTACCAAGCAGGTAACCAGCACCGTTTCTATCGCTGGAAAATTCCTCTCACCAGAGGACAAGGTTTTGATTATCGACGATTTCCTTGCTAATGGCCAAGCTGCCAAAGGCTTGATTCAAATCATCGAACAGGCCGGAGCCACAGTCGAAGCTATCGGTATCGTGATTGAAAAATCTTTCCAAGATGGCCGTGATTTGCTTGAAGAAGCAGGCTACCCTGTTCTATCACTCGCTCGTTTGGATCGTTTTGAAAATGGTCAAGTCGTATTTAAGGAGGCAGATCTCTAATGCAAACTCAAGAAAAACACTCGCAAGCAGCCGTTCTTGGCTTGCAGCACTTACTAGCCATGTACTCAGGATCCATCCTGGTTCCCATCATGATTGCGACAGCCCTTGGCTATTCAACTGAGCAGTTGACCTACCTGATTTCCACAGATATCTTCATGTGTGGGGTGGCAACCTTCCTCCAACTCCAACTCAACAAATACTTTGGCATTGGACTCCCAGTCGTTCTTGGAGTTGCCTTCCAGTCGGTAGCTCCCTTGATTATGATTGGGCAAAGCCATGGTAGTGGTGCTATGTTTGGTGCCCTTATCGCATCAGGGATTTACGTGGTTCTTGTTTCAGGCATCTTCTCAAAAGTGGCCAATCTCTTCCCATCTATCGTAACAGGATCTGTTATTACCACGATTGGTTTAACCTTGATTCCTGTTGCTATTGGAAATATGGGAAATAACGTTCCAGAGCCAACTGGTCAAAGTCTCTTGCTTGCAGCTATCACTGTTTTGATTATCCTCTTGATTAACATCTTTACCAAAGGATTTATCAAGTCTATCTCTATTTTGATTGGTTTGGTTGTTGGAACTGCCATTGCTGCTAGCATGGGCTTGGTTGATTTCTCTCCTGTCGCGGCAGCACCACTTGTCCATGTCCCAACTCCCCTCTACTTTGGGATGCCAACCTTTGAAATCTCATCTATTGTCATGATGTGTATCATCGCAACGGTGTCTATGGTTGAGTCTACTGGTGTTTATCTGGCCTTGTCTGATATCACAAAAGATCCAATCGACAGCACGCGCCTGCGCAACGGTTACCGCGCAGAAGGTTTGGCCGTACTTCTCGGAGGAATCTTTAACACCTTCCCTTACACCGGATTTTCACAAAACGTTGGGTTGGTTAAATTGTCAGGTATCAAGACTCGTCTGCCAATCTACTACGCAGCTGGTTTCCTGGTTATCCTTGGACTGCTTCCTAAGTTTGGCGCCCTTGCCCAAATCATTCCAAGCCCTGTCCTCGGTGGTGCCATGCTGGTGATGTTTGGTTTTGTATCCATTCAAGGGATGCAAATCCTCGCCCGTGTTGACTTTGCTAACAATGAACACAACTTCCTTATCGCAGCTGTTTCAATCGCTGCAGGTGTCGGTCTAAATAACAGCAATCTCTTTGTCAGCATGCCGACAGCCTTCCAAATGTTCTTCTCAAACGGAATCGTCGTAGCCAGCCTACTTGCCATTGTCCTCAATGCCGTATTAAATCATAAAAAGAAATAAGAAAAAGAGGTGCGAGCCTCTTTTTTAGTTTATCACAAATTGATTATAAATACTATCAATCCCAATTCCCATCTAATATTTCTTTTATAAACTTCTTAGGCATCCAAAAGGAGTGTTTTGTAATCCTACGTCCATCTGGAAGTTCATCTGTATCAGATAATGAGCCTTTCCCAACAAATTTTCCTTTTTCAATTTCATAGTAAGCATTGGTAGCATGTAATTTCGTAAATAGAATTCTATTTATCTTACTTTGAGGGAAATTAGTTGAAACTTTATTACCATTTTGAGTTAATTTAACTCCGTCAGAAATAATTTGTCTAGTTTCCTGCCACACTCTTTGGATTTCTTCTAATTGTCTATCCTGAAATCCCCAAAATTTGATAGAATCTAATACAAATAGCTTAGGTTCAATTTCCTTAAAAATAACGAAAAGGAATCGTTTATTATAAATTTCATTATAAACATGTGATGATTCCCAACTATCTGTTGCTGCTAGTTCTTTAAAACAATAAGTTTTAAATGGAGAGTCTTCCTTAGGTAAATTATTCTTATCTACTCGAATAACTCTCAAATTCATGTTTGCTTTTTGAAATTCTTTGGTCTTATCCAAATCCCCTGTCAAGCCTAAAATTTTTCTAATCAGAGTACTATTCTTACCTTTTGCCTTGGGATTCACTTCAAATCTATCATATAACTTTTGTTCAGAGAAACCTTTGTAGGAAAGAATCTTCTCTGCAATAACCTCAGTAAATGACTTTTTTTCACCCCTAAAATTAGCCAAAACACTTTCTTGATCTGATTGGTTAAAGATTTTATGATTAATCAGATAGGTCATATAACTTGATTTTAATTCCCAAGCTCTTTGTTTTGCTAATTCATGACTAAATGGTTGCTGTCTTAAATCCTTTCCTTTACCTGCACCTTTTGTACAAGTTGATAAATAGTTTCCATCTGATTCTGATAATTCATGTGCCCTTCCATTTTTGATTTTATCTGTAATCTTCTGATAGTCTTCAAGGATGACTGCCATATCCTCCTCAAACCATTCATATAAAAATATTTTTTCAATGACATAGTCCTTCATTGTTTGATTGGGAATTAAGCCATTGTAAAACAATAACAAAATCTTTGCACATTTTTTCCATAAAAATAGAGATGACAAATTTTTAAGATTCATTAAAGTGTCTAAACCCTTGATATTACTGATTTTTTGAAAAATCACATTTGATTAAATATCATTAAAAGGTCTTAAAAATTCTCAAAAAGTCCACAAAAAAAGCCCCTCAAAAAGGGCAATAAATGACGAGTTCAGCAGGCAAGAAACTAGCACGGTCAAACGTGCTTTTTTTATTGCTGATTGCTGATAGGTATATTATAACACGATAAAGACGATAGGGCAAAATATCCTATCAAGATGATATACACTTACTTATATACTTCCAGTTCTCCGTTCTGGTGGATTCTCGCAAAGTTTAAGACGGCTATCTGTTTGTATCGGTGGTAGCTAGTGAAGCTAGTACTTGCCATTTCTACGCATTCGCTCATTGTTTTCTTTCTCATATAGCAATAATGGATAATGAAATATTTTCTGGCTCGCTTGTTCTCTATCTTATTGATATCGTTGGCGAATATTTCCAATCCCTCACGGATTGCTTTTTCATGCTCACCGCTCAAATGCCACTGATCAGGTAAGACAAGTTTCCAATCCTCTTCGTCTATTGTAACTTGGTTTTCACTTCCTGCCATCCTCTGAAATCTCAGAAAGTAAGTCATCCGCTTTCTAACGTTCATCATCGTTTTAAACTTATCCAGCTCCATTAGTTCGCTCCTTTATGATATAATATTTTTATCGGAATATCACAAAGGAGTCAGCTGTGCTGGCTTTTTTTTGCATTTTCTCGGCGTTCAAGGATATTCTCCTTATCTGATTGATAACTGAAAAGCTCTAATCATCACAAAAACCTATATTATCCCAGAATATCCGCAATCCTTTTGTATCTTTAATTCGTGAAATACCTTCTTCTGCTGCTTCTTTTGTCGGATAGACTTCTATAATATCTTTGGAATTTTTTCCACCTATCCTATATCTTACCTCAAAATGTCCGGTATCAATCTGCGTCAAAAACACGGTATCGACTTCATCAATCACAGCTAACTTATTCAACTTATTTAAACGGTTTTTAATCGCCTTCATTTAGTATCTTAGCCTCTAATACTTCTAATTGCTCCACTACCTCAACCATTTCAACTGCTTTATAAGCCATGTTTAAAACGCTCTGGGCGCTCTGTTGTCTAGCATACGGGCTTACTGTCTTATCAAGCATGATTTCCCTCAACACGTTTACCGCCTCAACGCTTGCATTCTGTAAAAGTGTAGTCGCTTCTTTAAGTTGTTCGCTACGTCTTTCACGGTAAATTCTCTTAAAGGTTGCATCGTTCAAGTAATTATAAGCCGTCTTTCTGGTGATTTCACTTAATTCACTAGCTTTTTTTACATTCCCAGTCATGAGATAATTGGCCATAAATATTTCTTTTTTTCTGCTTAATTCTGTCAAATACTAGTCACCTCGCTTTCTTCTACCATTCTTTTTAGTTCTTCTAACTTTTCTAGTCTTGCTTTTAAACTTCTAACCATTCCCCTACCTCGTGTGTAATTCTGTCTGATTTATGTAAAAAAAGGGGATTGCTCCCCTCCACATCACAAACCTAATAAACCACGTCTTTCTTTGCCCAGTAGTTTATCATATAGGGCTTTATCCTTCTCATATAGTTCATGTCTACGCTTGTAGCCCATAGCTTTAAACTCTTCAAGAGTTACAGCTTCCTCTTCGTAAGATTTTGAAATACTTTCTACGTTCTTTGCAAGCCCCTGCAGTAAGTCAGCTTGTCTCTTCTCTTCTTCGATTTCTTGAAATAGTTGTTTATGTTCATCTTTCATTATTGTTCTCCTTCAAAATAGTTAATACGATTCACAAAATATGCTAAATCATCTTTGGGATCTAAATAGCGGTATTGGCTTCCCATATAACCAGTTACACCACTATAAATGTAAGGCTTACTTACTCCACTATATTCTGGAGATGTATTCAGGCGGTCAAATAACTCTTCGATACCTGTTTCTCTTACCTCATCCGCCAATCTTTCAGCAGTATTTTTGTAATTTTCGTTATAATTTGCAATCAATTCCAAAAGCTCAATAGATTTCTGCTTGATTTCTTGGCGCTGGCGCTTCACTGTTTCATCTTGCTCTAATGCAGTTCCTAAATAACCTGATGCATTAATTTTTCTAGCGTCTGCTACGATTGAGTCAATCCGTTCTTTCTCAAGTTTTGTTCTTTGCTCTTTCATATCAGCAATATACTTTTCTTTTACGTTAATAGCTTGAAAATCTTCAAATGTTTGTACATCTGCTTTCTTGGATTTGATATCCTTAACTTCTTTTTCTGCTTTCTTGATTTCCTCATCAAAGCGATCAAAAATCTCTAATTGAGTCCGTACTTTGTCCATCTGGTTTTTCACTTCTTGCAATGTTGGCATTTCTTTTTCCTCCAATCTTCCCAAAAACAAAAGAGACATAGCCAAAATAGATTGCTCCACTTTATGCTATACCTCTGATTTTTTCAGTCAGTATTCTTTTTAAATATTATTGTTTTAGATTCCACGCTGGAGACAATCTCGCCGTCTTGTATTTTAAGCGTGATACTCCCAAATCTTGGAATCTCTAACAATTTTATTATACCATAACTTTTGAAATAAATAAAGCCATTTTGTATCTCCATTCGTTATCCTTTCATCTGTTTTAAGGGTGTCACTAGTAGTTACACCATTGCAAGGGGGTCGGTACTATCTACCCCATTTTATTTTAGGTTTTGGGCAAAGTGTAGCCATTTTTGAATATCTAGCGGCTACGCATTCCGCCTTACAGCCCCAAGGGTTTTCGCCTTGTGTAGCCGTGTAGCCGTTTCATCTCAAAAAAATATATAAATAACGTATTAGGTATTTAATTATATATACTTTTATAAAATATATATTTTGGCTACATTTATATTAAAAATTCAGTAATATCAAGGGTTTAGGGGTGTAGCCGTTTTTTTGTCTTGTCTACACCTCTTTGAAACCCTTACAGTATCAAGGGTTTTCAGCGTAGCCGTTTTTTTATCTTTTGGCTACACTGTCTACACTTTATTTTTTTATTTTAGCAAATCCGCGTTTGATACTTTTGCCAAATCGCAAGGACTCCCTTGCTTCCCAATCCTCTTTACTTTGCATGATTTTTTTAATCTTGTTTTTATCCTTTACGTTCGGTATCTTATCCGGATATACCTCTGTGAAAAATAAATTAATAGCCATCTTGTCACGTTCCACTAGTTCCCCATACTTTTCAATATCTAGGGTAATTTCTACACCGTTTGCGCCCATATGATAGCCATGATTTATCATGTCGTAAATGTAATAATATCTTGTTCTATCTGTCGGGGGGAACTGATACATTCTTTTTGGGTAAGGAGTGCCTAAATAGCGCTCCAAATCCTCAAGGGTTTCATC